>NZ_JAOCDF010000042.1:0-28653 GCF_029840775.1 Empedobacter sp. GD03865 | reverse complement strand
TTACCAAAGCAACAAAAAGTAAAAGGATTTTTTTTTAATAAATGATATTAACATAAAACGCTCAAGAAAATCTTGAGCGTTCAATATAATAATGATGTTTATATTTTTTAATTATTAATTACACCAGAGCCTAAAAGTTCGTCTTCAACATACCAAGCACAGAATTGACCTTCTGTAATTGCAGATTGAGGGTTTTCAAATTCAACATACATTCCGTTTTCAGCTTTGTGTAAAATTGCTCTTTGCAAAGGTTGGCGGTAACGAATACGCGCCATCACTTCCATTGTTTCGTCGGTTTTCAAAGTTAAATCTTCGCGAACCCAATGTACTTCCTCTTCTTTTATAAACAATGCTTTCTTCAATAAACCTGAATGATCAGCGCCTTGACCTGTGTAAATAACATTAGTCTCTACATCTGTATCAATAATAAACAAAGGTTCTACTTTTCCTCCAACTCCCAATCCTTTTCGTTGACCGCGAGTGAAATAATGTGCGCCTTGATGTTTACCTACAATATCTCCGTCTTCTTGTTTGTATGAGAAACCTTTTGCTTCGAAATCTAATGCTTCATATTTATTTGCAAAAGTTGGAATTTCTCTTTTATATCCGTTCCAATATTTGGCTATTTCTACAATTACACCTTCTTTTGGTTTTAATTGTTGTTGCAAAAATTCAGGTAAACTAACTTTTCCAATAAAACATAAACCTTGCGAATCTTTCTTATTCGCTGTAACCAAGCCTTGCTCTTGCGCAATTCTTCTTACTTCTGGTTTTTCTATATCTCCAATTGGGAATAATGCTTTGCTTAATTGATCTTGCGACAATTGACACAAGAAATACGATTGATCTTTATTGTTATCGTTACCTTTTAACAATTGAAAAATCTCTTTTCCATTTTCATCAATTGTAGAAGTTTTTCGTGCATAATGCCCTGTTGCTACATAATCTGCACCAAGTTCTAAAGCTGTTTTCAAAAACAAATCGAACTTAATTTCTCGGTTACATAACACATCAGGATTTGGTGTTCTTCCTTGCTCGTATTCATTGAACATATAATCTACAATACGTTCTTTGTACGAATCAGACATATCAATTACCTGAAAAGGAATATCTAATTTTTTAGCTACCAACAAAGCGTCTGCACTATCTTCTATCCATGGGCATTCATCTTCCAACGTTACCGATGCATCGTTCCAATTACGCATAAATAATCCGATCACATCATAGCCTTGCTCTTTTAGCAAATAGGCTGTAACACTTGAATCTACTCCTCCAGAAAGTCCTACGACAACTCTTTTCATCTTAAAAAATTTCAGTCTACAAAGTTATAAAATAATATTCGACGAATGAATATCATACATCAATCTATTTTTTGAATGATTTTGGCTGAAAAAATAAGATAAAAATAAGCGTACAAATTCCAGTTAAAAATGGATAATATAAGTTAGATAACACATCAACCGAAGAAACCTTTGTTGCACTTGAAATTGTATTTGCAGCTGCAACCGCTGCCAAAACTTGCGCACCATAAGGTAAGATTCCTTGTACAAAACACGAAACCGTATCCAAAATACTTGCCACACGTTTTCCCTCTAAATCATGATGATCAGAAATATCTTTTGCAATTTTACCACAAATCAAAATTGTAATCGTGTTATTTGCCAAACAAGCATTCGCCAAAGCTGTAAGCGACGCAATACTCATCTCAGCCTGACGTTTTGTTTTAATATTTTTGGTTAGATGATAAATGATAAAATCTAATCCACCATTCAAACGAATAATTCCAACAATTCCACCAATAATTAAACAAATAATACTCAACTCAAACATTCCTTTAAAACCTTCATTAATAGAAGAAACTAAGTCTAGTAAAGGAACACCAGAATAGAACAAACCAATTCCAAGAAACGAAAGAATTCCTACAATTAAAGCCCAAATCACATTAATTCCAGAGATTGCTAGTCCAAAAACTAATAGATAAGGTAAGATTAAAATCAAGTCAAAATCTAACTGTTTTCCTTGGAAATTGGTTGTG
Organism: Empedobacter sp. GD03865; assembly: GCF_029840775.1. NCBI lineage: Bacteria > Pseudomonadati > Bacteroidota > Flavobacteriia > Flavobacteriales > Weeksellaceae > Empedobacter > Empedobacter sp. GD03865. The sequence goes on along the minus strand of NZ_JAOCDF010000042.1, from coordinate 26,618 downwards.
TCAAAATGTTGAGAAAGTGAAAAATATATAATCGTCGAAACAATAGCTGCTGGAACTACTATTCGAAAATTAGTTTTAAATTTAGATTTCATGCTCACTTCTTGCGTACGTGTTGCAGCAATTGTTGTATCAGAAATAAATGATAAATTATCGCCAAACATCGCTCCACCAACCACTGCACCTAACAAAATTGGCATAGAACCTGGGATCATTTTATCCATTTGCACTGCAATCGGAGCAACAGTTACAATTGTTCCAACCGATGTTCCCAAAGCCGTCGCAATAAAACAAGACAACAAAAAGAAACCTGCTACAATAAAGGAAGAAGGAAGATAATTCAAAAATAAATTCACTGTTGATTCTACAGCACCAATTGTAGATCCTAAACTTCCAAACGCTCCAGCGAGAAGAAAAATTAAAATCATCAACATAATTGTTTCTTCACCCGCATTCTTACAAAAAGCCTCGGCTTTCGTATGAAATGAAACCTTAGGGAATTGAACAAATGCAATTACTAATGCTAACATGAAAACAACCAATGCTGGAACAGAATAAAAATCGTTCAGATAAATAGATGCCGAAAAATAGACAAGTATGAAAATGATTAAAGGCAATAAAGCCCAAAAATTTCCTTTTTTTATGATCATATTACTAAAAATTCAGAAAAATATTCTGCAAATATCTATCGAAATTTTAAAACATGAAAATCAAATATTTATTGATTTATAAGTTTTTAGGACAGTAGAATAAAAAAAGGAACATCTTTCGAAAGATATTCCTTCATTTAGAAAAATTTTCTAAAAACTGTATTTTTATTTCGCAATTAATTTATTTGTTTGTGTAATTGCGCGCTCATTTTTTTCTTCAATCCAAGTTTTACCTTTTATTTTTCGCATCACATTATCGTATGTACGCATCAAAAATATGTTATAAATCGCTTCGGACAAATTTTTTGGTTTATGTGCCAACGAACGCAAACTCATCGAAAAACCTGGCGTCAAATATTTCATATAATGCCACCAACCTTCTGGCATATAAAGCATTTCTCCGTGTTTTAAGTCTGCTACCATCGGATTTATATTTTTCAACGCTGGCCATTTATCAAAATCAGGATTATCAAAATCAATATCTTCTCTACAAATTACCGAATGTGGAATTTTGTACATGTATTTCGAATCCTTTGGCGGAACAATAATACAACGTTTTTTTCCTGCAAAATGGAAATGCAAAATATTCGCTAAATCGATATCATAATGCATAAAAACATTCGATCCTTCACCTCCAAAAAATAACATTGGCATCGATTTGAAAAGATTCAAACCCAAATCTGGCATTTTATAATCTTGTTGCAATTGCGGAACTTGACTCATCAAATTGTACAAAAATATACGCAAATCTGTCGGCTCACTTTGCAGCAAATCCACATATTCAGACATTTTCATCTTTGCTACTGGTTCATTTACTTTCTTCGTATAATCAACCGGATCATTATTGTATAAAGGGACAACCTTGTTGCCTGCAACTTGTTTTATATACTCAAAATTCCACTTTTCGTACGCAGGCCAATCCTCTGTAATTCGCTCTACTACAACTGGTTTTTGAGGTTTAACGTAATATTTCTGAAAATCTTTTGCAGAAATACTTTCTACTCTTTCAACTTCTGTGAAATTAAAATTCATCTTTTATGTAAAATAAAGTGCAAATTTACTTAACTTTTTTGTTAAATCTGAAAGAAGCAATTATTAAACCAATCTTTTTTAAATATGATTTAATAATTATTTCTGATTTGATGATTTATTTAATATACATTGAACTTTACTATAACTGATGATAGAAAACACATCAATTCTTTCATTATCTTTACATTGAATTTTTAAAATCGATTCGTTGAACACAAAAAATCTATTTTTTTCCATTTTTTTTATTCTACTGAATACATTTTGTTGTGCACAGCAAATTTTTCCGTATTTGGAACTTCAAAATGAAGAAGATTTTGAAAAAATAGAAGCAATTTCTCTCGAAAATGACTATAATTTTCATCATTTATTGGGTAATTTGAGTCATAATTTTACTTTTCAGAACAATTCTTCGGAAGATATTTCGGCTAAATTTATTTATCCTTATCAAGCTTCTCAAAATGTGTACGAATTAAAAGCTTTTGTAAATGATAAAGTTTTCGAAATTCAATCCAAATCGATTGTAGATATTCGAAAAGAGTTAAAAAATATTGATGCTTCAACTATTTTTAAAAATCAACAAAACAATCAAGTTTTACAATTAGATTTAGGAAAAATTCCTGCACATGCTACACTAAAAATTAAGCTAAAAGTTTCGAAAATTGTTGAAGAAAATAATTTGAATTATCAAGTTTCGTTTTTAGAATTTATCGTGAAACGAACAGAATCTTTTACCCAAATTCATCGTTGGAACAATCAATTGAATGGTTTTCCGAAAAACATAAATTCAGATATTCATCTTTCGGGAAATTTTCCGATTTCAAAAATTGTTTCTGATTTAAAATTTTCAAAGGAAGATGATCGAAATTATGTTTCAAAAAATTCCGATAAAAAGATTCCAACTCTTCAATATGCTTATACAAAAAATGAACTACAAACCGGAATTGAAACGTTTACTGAAAATGGTTGCGATTATTTTTTAGGAACAATTGAACCTGCAAATAATCCTTCTAAATATAATGCTCCACGAGAATTTTTGTTCGTTTTGGATGCTTCTGGTTCTATGATGAATCAACCAATTGAAACTTCCAAAAAATTGATGAATCAACTTCTTCCAAATCTAAACGAAACAGATAAATTTAATGTGTTGGTTTATTCTACGAAAAATGAATTAATTTTTAATTCTTCTCAATTTCCAACGAAAGAAAACATCAATTTAGCTTTAGAAAAAATTAATTCTTTGAGTGGAACTGGCGAAAAATTATTGGATGAAGCAATAGAGCAAATTCAGAAAAATCCTTTTGATAAAAATTATAAACGAATCATTGCAATTATTTCTGATGGAGCGATAAATTTGAATGAAACGGTTTACAATTCACTCCGAAATTATGCAAAAGACACACAATTTATAACATTAGGAATTGGAAAAGAATTGGATTATCATGCGATGAATTTTATTAGTTTGGCAACAGGAACGCTTCCGATTACGGTCAATGAACCAAGAGAATTGAATCAGAAAATAACACAATTTCAGCAAGCTGTTTTGAATTCTTCTATTTATCATCTTAAAGTTCAATCATCCCAAATCAACCTCAACGAAACGCTTCCGAAGAATTTCAATACGTATTTAGCTCAAAATTCTGTCAATTTTGTTTCACGCGATTGTAATCGTCGTTATCCAAAAAAAATAGAAATTATTGGTAATCAATCGAACCAAAATTTCACTCAAAATTTTGAAATCAAACAACCAAATCCAAGTGAATTTACCGAAGCAATTAAGTTTTATTGGGCAAAACAAAAAATTGATTATCTCTTAAAAGATGAGGAACGTTGCGGTGAAATGTGCAAAAAAGATGGACGATATCGAAAAGAAATTGAGAAAATTGGAACTGAATTTAACATTTCAACTCCTTATAATTTATTGATTCAGAAAGGAAATATAGAAAATTACAACAATGATTATGATTCAGATGGCGATGGCGTTATGGATATCGAAGATGAATGTCCGTATATAAAGGGAAATCGTTTTGGGAGCGGTTGTCCAGAAAGCAATTTGAGTGATAAAAAGATTGGAAATTATGTTCAAGATTATTCAAATTATTTGATGGAAACAGTCGAATTTGATTTTGATAAAGCTGAAATCAGAGCGATTGATTATGCAAAATTGAATGAAGTTGTTGAAATTATGAAACGAAATCCGTCGCATCATTTTATCATCGAAGGTCACACAGACGCAGTTGGAACTGAATCTTACAATTTCGATTTATCACAACAAAGAGCAAATGCTGTATTGAATTATTTGGTAGAAAAAGGTCTGAATAAAAATCGATTTTCAATTTCTGCCAAAGGTTTTTCGGATTTGAAACACAAAGAATGTAATCCTGCCGAAAATTGTATTGATTGGAAAAATTTTGAGAATAGACGAGTTAGATTTAAGATAAAATAATTATTGTAACAAAAAAAGACCAAGCTTTCACTTAGTCTTTTGTATCTTATAATAATTAACAGCTTAAGAAATTCTTTCAATCAAAGCCATGTAGAATCCATCATAATTAGTTTGAGATGGATAATGCATTTTATCTGAAACCATTTTATAATTTGGATTATTCTTCAAGAATTTTTCTACTTGCTGCTCATTTTCTTGTGGTAAAATAGAACAAGTTGCATAAACCATCATTCCTCCAACTTTAATGATTTTAGAATAATCAGCTAATATTTTTTCTTGTGTTGCTAATATTTCGTCAATAAATTCTGGTCTTAATTTCCATTTTGCATCAGGATTACGTTTCAAAACTCCCATTCCAGAACAAGGTGCATCAATCAATAAGCGATCAGCAGAATTCTCCATACGCTTGATTGTTTTTGCTTCAATCACCTTTGTTTGTACATTCTGAACATTGTTACGTTTTGCACGGCGTTTCAATTCTTTCAATTTCCAATCGTACAAATCCATTGCAATAATTTGCCCTTTGTTTTCCATCAAAGCAGCTAAATGCAATGTTTTTCCTCCGGCACCAGCACAAGCATCTACCACACGCATTCCTGGTTGAACACGTAAATACGGCGCAATCAATTGCGATCCTGCATCTTGAACTTCGAACCAACCATTCTGAAATTCATCTGTACGGAAAATATTTGTTTTCTCTTCTAGCTCTAAAGCATCTTGATATTTCGATAAAACTTTCGTTTTTATTCTACGCTCCTTCAACGCTTTTTGTAATGTTTTACGGTCTGTTTTCAAGGAATTCACACGTAAAACTGTTGGTGCTTGCGAGTTCATTGCATGCACTTCATCTAACCAACGATTTCCCAACGACTTCTCTCCTAACTCGAACATCCAATCTGGATACGATTCTGCAACCGCAATATTTTTAGACGAATTGTGATGTCTTTTCAAGACTTCTTTTGGATAGATTTTTTGAAATTCTTCCCATTTTGGTAACGTTTGCTCTGGATCTAAAGCAAACCAAGTTCCAACAAACTCCCAAATTGTATCAGGAGAAAGCGGACGGCTCATTGCCCCTTCAACCAAACGTTTCCAACGAACTAAATCGTAAACCGTTTCGGCAATAAAAGCACGATCGCGCGCTCCCCATTGCTTATTCGATTTCAATGTTCGCTCAACTTCTTTATCTGCATATTTTCCTTCGAAGAAAATTTGTTGCAATGTGTCGGTAATTCCGACAAATAAATTTTTATATGGTAAAATCTTCATAACTCGGTGCAAATTTACAAAGACTTAAATGATTAGCGTAATTAATTTATAAGATTATACAACTTCAAAAAGATCTTTTATCTTTTGAGGAACCTCAACCACTTTATTTTGCTGATAATCGAAGGTCACAATTCCTGTTTTCGCTTTTGCAATTAATTTATCTTTTGTAGAAATTTTATAGATTACATCAAAACTAACACGCGAAAAATCTTGCACACCAATCTCAATCAACAATTCATCGCCATAAAAAGCTTGATTTTTATACTCAATCGCAACATCACCCATAATCACGCTTACACCTCCAAAATCTAATTCCGAATAGCCATAATGTTGAAAAAACTGAATTCGCGATTCATGTATAATGGACAATACTTTATCGTTTGCCAAATGATTTCCATAATTGAGATCAGTTATGCGTACTGGTATTATTGTTGAAAATAAAAATTTGTCTAAAAAATCTAATTTTATACGAGCCATTTTGTAGATATCTTTGCTCAAAGATAAGAAAGTTGTATAAAAAAAAAAACGGGTTTAAGCTCCTCAGCTTAAACCCAATTGATTTTAAAAAAAACTTACACTAGTAAGTATAAATTTAACATTAAAAAAAATCAATCTTACTCTCTACTACCTATGGTCAAATTTAGAAATAATTAATAAATACCAAAACTTTTTAGAAATTTTTTATTATTCTTTTTTATTTAAAATAAGACTGATATAAAAAACTCTAAATATTTAGATTATTATATAAAAAAATACTCTATTAAATACGACCTATATAAATAAAACATGCTATTTTTTATATTTGTGAAAAATAGTAATTTGCAAGGCCAAACTTTTAACATGAATTTGATTCAATACATTCATCAACATCTTAATTCTATTTCAGAAAAATCAATCAACAATACAGTAAATTGTTTGAATGAAGATAATACCATACCCTTTATTGCAAGATATAGAAAAGAGGTCACAGGAAATCTTGATGAAGTTCAAATTTCTGCTATAAAAAAACTGCAAAATCAATACAATGAAATTGTTTCTCGAAAAGAATTTATTTTAAAAACATTGGAAGAGCAGAATCAATTGAGTAACGAATTACAACAACGTATTCAGAAAAGTTTTGATTTGGTTCAATTAGAAGATTTATATCTTCCTTATAAAAAGAAGAAAAAAACACGTGCAACCATTGCAAAAGAAAAAGGTTTAGAGCCTTTGGCAAAAATCATCATGAAGCAAAATAATATTCCTGATTTGGATGATTTAGCAAAAAAATATCTAAATGAAGATGTGATAAGTATCGAAGATGCTTTTGCAGGTGTGCAAGATATTATTGCAGAATGGATCAATGAAAATGAGTATGTGCGTCATCGATTACGAGATATTTTCAGAAAATCTGCTTTGATTGAAAGTAAATTAGTCAAATCTAAAATAGATGATGAAGATTCGGCTAAATATTCGAATTATTTTGAATACGAAGAACCATTGAAAAAAATTGCTTCTCATCGATTATTGGCTATTTTACGTGGCGAAAATGAAAATTTCTTGAAAGTAAATGTATCAATTGATAAAAAAGAAGCCTTCAAATTTTTGGAGTACACGTTGATCAAATCTATTCAACCAGAAGTTTCTTGGGTTATTGAAGAAGCTATAAAAGATGCGTACAAACGACTTTTGGCTCCTTCAATCTCAAATGAAGTGTTGAAAGAGGCAAAACAAAAAGCAGATGAAACATCGATTAATGTTTTTTCGAAAAACTTAAATCAATTGCTTTTAGCACCACCTTTGGGACAAAAACGAATTTTGGCAATAGATCCTGGTTACAAATCGGGGTGTAAAGTGGTTGTTTTAGATGAACAAGGTGATTTGTTGCACAACGAAAATATTTATCCACATGCGCCACAAAATGAAAAAATACAAGCTATCAAAAAACTAAAATCGCTTGTCAATGCTTATAATGTTGACGCAATTTCGATAGGAAATGGAACGGCTTCTCGCGAGACAGAAAATTTGGTACAGAACATTGCATTTGATCGTCCACTAAAAGTTTTTGTTGTGAATGAAGCTGGTGCTTCGGTTTATTCGGCTTCTAAAATTGCGCGCGACGAATTTCCAGATAAAGATGTTACTGTTCGTGGCGCTGTTTCTATAGGCCGTCGTTTACAAGACCCTTTGGCAGAGTTGGTAAAAATAGAGCCAAAATCGATTGGAGTTGGTCAGTATCAACATGATGTCGATCAAACTTTATTGAAAAATGAGTTGGATGATGTTGTTTCTTTCTGTGTGAACAAAGTTGGTGTAAATCTGAACACGGCAAGCAAACATTTGCTAAATTATGTCGCTGGAATTGGCGAAAAAATGGCTGAAAATATTGTAGAATATCGAAGCGAAAATGGTGCTTTTAATTCGAGAAAAGATTTACTAAAAGTTCCTCGTTTGGGCGAAAAAGCATTCTTGCAAGCTTCTGCTTTTTTACGAATTCCGAATGCAAAAAATCCGTTAGATAATTCTGCTGTTCACCCAGAATCATATGCTCTTGTAGAGAAAATGGCGAAAGATTTGAAAGTTGATTTGAAAGATTTGATTCAGAATAAAGAATTGATTAATCAACTTGATTTGACAAAATATATTACCGAAAAAGTAGGTTTACCAACTTTAGAAGATATTAAAAAAGAACTTGAAAAACCTGGTTTAGATCCGCGTTCTACAGCCAAAGTTTTTAGTTTTGATCAACGATTAAAGAAATTCGAAGATTTGCAATTGGGCATGAAAGTTCCTGGAATTATTAATAATATTACCAATTTTGGCTGTTTTGTAGATATAGGAATCAAAGAAAATGGTTTGATTCATATTTCTAAAATTTCGAATGAATTTATTTCAGATGTAAATTCAAAAGTACATTTGAGTCAACAAATTGAAGTAACCGTAATTGGAATTGATACAGAAAAACGTAAAATTCAATTGTCTTTGATTGATTAAGGAAAATAATTTCAAAATTAAAAGGCAATCTAACGAAAGATTGCCTTTTTGATTTTATTATTTTCTGAGCAGAAATTAATCCTCAAATTTTACTTTATATTGTTTATCAAACTCTTTTTTCTGCGCATCAGTCATTTTACTACGCATATATTTTATTGTAAATCCACCAATCATTTTATCACCTTTATAATACATCCAATCTGATAATTTAGTTGGATCTATCACAATTGTATCATTGTGTTTAACCAATTTTGTGTATTGAGGTACGTTGTCCACAATTCCTTTTAATTGATCGTTGTCCGAATATACATCACGAATCCAAATATGCTCTTTTTGTGTCGCATTCGGAATATCATACATTTGTTTGACAATAAAATTAGTTGTCGTTGTATCTTTCATCGACAACGCCAATTTGAAATCATCAAACGTTTGTTGCGCTTCCTTCCCAATACTATCCAAATCTTTTTGTTCTTGCTTTTGCTTATCCAAACCTTTATAAGCTTCTACTCCAGCATTTTCTTTGTTACCACAAGAAAATAATAAAACCGAAAAAGCTATTGCGAATAATGTATATTTCATAATTGTATTTCTTTGATTGTTGTCCTATAAAGTTACATAAATTTATTCAAAATAAGATAAATTCAACTCTTTTGGTGTTGGCTGAATCCATTTTTGATGACCAAAATAACTCCAAGTTGTATAAGCTAAATTGTAATTTGGATTTGTAAATTGATAATAATCGCTACCATTGACAGAAACTTTTGCATCCACAAAAACTTTGACATCTTTCACACCATTTTTCGCATAATCATATTTTACATAACGTGCAAATTGCCACATCATATCTGGGCTAACCGCCATTTTTGACATTTGTTTAAAGGTTAGATATTTAGTCAAATCTACTTTCTCGCGTTTCAAGAATTTACCTTTTTTCTGTGGATCTGGTTTCGAAACATATACCACAACTTCACCCGCTTTATTACGCAACATCATTCGCCAAGCCATGCGATGACCTTCCTCTGTCCAAAAAACATTTCCGGGAATAAAGTAATGGCGAACAGGTAAATATATTTGCCAAACTACGTAGAAAAACATCAAATAAGAGAACATGACACGACGAGTTGTCAATAAATTATCATCATCTGAACGATCCATCATAAATGATTTTTTAGGAAAAACAACTTCCTGAATCTTAACGGGATCATAAAAGAAAATTAACATTGCCAAAGCAAAGAAAGGAAATATTCCAATCCCGAAAACTGCAGAATTGAAAATATGAAAGGCTACAGCACATTTGAAAGCAATTCCACGCGTTCTGTTCATCAACATTGCAGGAATAATCAATAAATCGAAAAAGAATCCTCCCCAAGCAAAAACTTGTGCAAACTCTAAACTACTTACAACTTTTCCTAATCCAATCAAATTATATTTTGTTGTTAATAAATCGCCATATTCGTGGAATTTCATTTGTAGAAAAACACCGTTAAACCAATCTGGATAAATCTTTGCAAAAGCCGCAAAAACATACACAATCAATAACTGGATAATGAATAATGTTGGTACCCAATTGCGCATGGTTAGACGTTTTATTTTCGGAAAAATCAAACTATCAATCGAAAAGAAATGATGCGCAGGAATTATCGTCATCATCCACGAAACTAGCATAAACAGATAATAATGGTTGTTGTAGCTTGTTTTTTGCATGAAATACGTCAACGACCATAAAATAGAAAATACGATAATTGAAAATCGATAAGCAAATCCAAACACGATAAACCAGCCTAAAATTCCCATGAGCACGTACAAATAAATCATATTTTGTCCCAAGAAAACATTTGTCCACTCGAATCCGATGAACGAAAATGTAATGTGCGGTTCAACAAAATTTGTTTGTACCCAACCTGTAAAAATGGCTCCCCAACATTCTGCAACAATTAATAAACCAAAGATTATTCGGAAAATTACAAGTGGAGAATTATCAACTTTTCGGAATAAATATTCGCTAAACATGATTGATTGTTAATTTTGGCTAATTTAAAAATAACCTTTAGAGTTTAGCTACTTTTAGCGTATATTTATTGTATGAAAACGAGGAAAATTATTTTGTTTGATGGAATTTGCAATTTATGCAATCAATCTGTTCAGTTTGTGATTGAACATGACAATAAAAATCAATTTCAGTTTGCTTCATTACAATCTGATTTTGGACAAAATTTTTTGAAAGAAAATAATTTGGATGCCGCTCAATTTGATTCTATCGTTTTTATTGAAGATGATAAATTTTATACCAAATCATCTGCTGCGCTAAAAATTGCTAAATATTTGGACGGAATAACTTCGTGGTTGACTATTTTTATGATTGTTCCAAAGCCTTTGCGCGATGTGGTTTATAGTTTTATTGCGAAAAATCGTTATCGTTGGTTTGGAAAACAAGAAAGTTGTTGGCTTCCCTCTCCAGAATTGAAAGCGAAGTTTTTAGATTAAGTTTTAAACTTCTTGATTCAAATAGTTTTTAATCTTCTTAAAAAGAATTACCCAAAAATAAAAAGTCAATAAAAGGTTTATTACTACAATTATCAAGAGAACAAAGTTTCCATTTAATATTGTTGAATCTATTTCTCCCATTTGAATTAAAAAAGCGAAAAATAAGCAAACAACAAATAAAATGATAATACTCTATATTTCCTTTTTGAAAGAATGCTAATGAATAAAAATAGTATTGTTATCAATCCTAAACTATAAATTGAAACTTCATCTTCACCTCCAGAAGATTGTAATTGGGAAGTATAATAAAAATCATTTCCTTGCATATAGCCTAATCCATCTGTGTATTTAATAAATAAAAAACAACAAATGACTTGAGCAAGATATAAAACTTCAAGGAATGAAAAATGTACTTTCATTTTATTAACCTCTGTTTAAATTATTTAATCTTCTACAACTATTTTTTCATTAATTTTTACAATAGCTTCATTGATTCCTTTAAAATACTTTTCCTCACTAAAGTTTGGAACAACTACCTCATCAATTAGCTTTTGAGAAAAATCGTCAGAAATTATATTTCGAGCAATATCATTCGTCGAAATTCTAACTTCTCTTGATTTTAAATTAAACACAATTATCATATTTCCCTTTTGAAATCGATCAGAACTATTGTTATTAAGGATTGAAAATGAATAATCTGTTATATTTTCATTTGGAAAATAATCATCTGTAGAAATTATAAATAGCTGAAAACGATTGGTCTTTTGAATTTTCTTTAATTGTTTTTCAAGTTTTGCTAACTCTTCTCTATTAAAGACTTTTTCTAAATCAACAACATTTGAAAAAGGAACCAAAGAATAATTTTCAATAAAAGGAAATTCAGTACAATTTTTAATCAAACTCTTTTGTAGATTGAACTGAAAGATGTTTACATCTGATATTAAAAAGTCTTCTGCTTCAGAATTGAGGTATTTATTAAAATCAAATAAATTTTTAGCTGGTTTTTTCTTTTTAAATGATTTACAAATTTCTTTGCTGATTTGATCATAATCTTGAGCATGAGAAAATGTAATATTTGTGAATAAAAGAACTAATAGAAGTATATTTCTTATCATTACAACGAATTAAAATCTACTGATTTTTATATTTCTCAATGGCAGCTTTTATTTTTTCGCGACGATTTGATGGTGATGGATGTGTACTTTGGAATTCTGGAACTTGACTTCCACCCGAAGCTTCTTCCAAAATATCCATTACACCAATCAATGCTTCTGGATTATATCCTGCCTGAATCATAAATCGAACGCCCAAATCATCAGACTCCAATTCATCATCACGACCATATTTCATATTCACCATATTCGCGACTAGTTGTGCATAATAAGCCGAATTTGCGTCTCCAGCTGCAACACCTGCCGCTCCTGCAATTCCTTGCGAAAGTTCTTGTTTCGACATTTGTTCTGCACTATGACGCGCAATAACGTGACCAACTTCGTGTCCCAAAACTCCAGCCAATTGATCTTCGTTTTGCAAACGCGTCAACAAGGCTTCGGTAATAAAAATTGGTCCACCAGGCAATGCAAAAGCATTTACAGTACGATTATCTGCCAACACATAAAACTGAAATGGATAATTCGTTTTATGCGCATCACTAGTATTGACCACTTTAGCGCCTACTCGTTTTACAAGCTCTTGGTATTGCGCATTACGAGATAGTCCACCAAACTCTTGAGCCATTTGCGGAGCCGAATTAATTCCCATCGCAATTTCGTCATCTTTGGTTAATGAAATATATTGCTTTTCGCCTGTAATTTCATTGACTTCTGAAGAAGAAAAATATTTTATAAGAGAAAAAATAACAATTGCAGCAGCAATTATTAATTTCATCGACGTTCCGCCCTTTTGCATATTAGTGTGTGTTAATTATTTTTTGTGCCTTTTCTTTAAAATCTCCAAAACATCTTTCAATTCAAAACCACGTGCATGTAAAGCCATAAGGTAATAAAAGAAAACATCTGCCGATTCTTCCAAAAAGTTATCATCATTGTCTTGTTCCGAAGCAATAACCATTTCTACAGCTTCTTCTCCCATTTTTTTAGCGATTTGCGAATTGCCTTTTTTATGAACACGTTTCATTTTAGATTTTTTCGCATCCTCTAACTTAGCATCTTCCATCATGATTTCCAATTTCTTTAAGAATGGAAATTTTTTCTCTTTTTTGACTTCAGAAGTATTTTCATTAAGTTCCATAAAATCGTTTGTTTTCATAGATTTTTTTAAACGTAGAATAAATTTAAGAAATTCTACCGAATTATTTATCTCAATTCTATTGCCAATATTACTATTTTTTGAAAAAAAAGAAAGTTTTTATTCACATTTATTTCTAAAAAAAATAATTTTTAATGCATTCATTCGATTAATTTTTAAGATTGTTAATCGCTTTTATTTTAAGATAAAAAAACGTATTTTTACGCGAAAATAAACATAGCGCAAACACAATGAACACAAACGATTTTTCCATTAGACATATTGGAAACAATGCGCAGCAAGCAGCTGAAATGCTTTCTGTAATTGGGAAAGATTCTATTGATTCTTTAATTGAGGCGACGGTTCCTCAGAACATTCGATTGAAAAATGCTTTGGATTTACCAGAAGCTCTATCAGAATTTGAAGCTATTAATCATTTAGCTGAAATCGCTTCAAAAAATAAAAAAGTAAAAAATTATCTTGGATATGGATATTATGGTACAATTTTACCAGCGCCAATTCAACGTAATGTATTAGAAAATGCTGGTTGGTACACAGCTTATACACCATACCAAGCGGAAATTGCGCAAGGACGTTTAGAAGCTTTATTAAATTTCCAAACTGTTATTTCTGATTTAACAGGTTTACCTATCGCAAATGCCTCTTTATTAGACGAAGGTACTGCATGTGGTGAAGCAATGCACATATTATTTGAATCTCGTTCTCGTGATCAAAAGAAAAACAATGTCAATAAATTTTTTGTAGCAGATAATTTATTCCCTCAATCTGTAGCGGTTTTGGAAACGAAAGCACACGGTTTAGGAATTGAATTAGTTGTTGGAAACTTTGAAACAACTGAATTAACAGAAGAATTCTTCGGAGTGATTGTACAATACATCGGAAAAGGAGGACAAATCAATAATTATAAATCATTTGTAGAAAAAGCAAATGCGGTTAACGTAAAAGTTGCTGTTGCAACAGATTTATTAGCTTTAACATTGTTAACACCTCCAGGTGAATGGGGAGCTGATATCGCAATTGGTACTTCTCAACGTTTTGGTGTTCCAATGGGATACGGTGGACCACACGCAGCTTTCTTATCTTGTACAGAAGAATATAAGCGTGTAATTCCAGGACGTATTATTGGAGTTTCTCAAGATCGTTTAGGAAACTATGCATTACGTATGGCTTTACAAATGCGTGAACAACATATCAAACGTGAAAAAGCAACTTCTAACATTTGTACTGCACAAGTATTGTTAGCAGTTATGGCTTCTTTCTACGCGGTTTATCACGGAAAAGATGGTTTACAATATATCGCTGATCAAATCCATACTAAAGCAGCTGTTTTACACGGAGGTTTAGAGCATTTAGGATTTAAATTAGTGAATACAAATTTCTTCGATACAATTCAAATTGAGGTTGAAAACTCTGACGAAATTGTGAAGATTTTTGCAGAAGAAGAAATTAATGTAAATGGATTCGAAAACGGAAAAATTTCAATCACAATTGATGAAATGACTTCTGAAGAAGATATTTTTGAAATTTTAAGTGTTTTTGCAACAATTAAAAACACAGAAGACGGTTTCGAATTTGAAGTAGATGATTCTTATTTACCTCAAGATTTAATCAGAACTTCTGATTTCTTAACACACGAAAACTTCAATTTATATCATACAGAAACAGAATTAATGCGTTACATCAAACGTTTAGAACGTAAAGATTTAGCGCTTAACCAATCGATGATTGCATTAGGTTCTTGTACAATGAAATTGAATGCTGCAACAGAATTATTGCATATGTCTTGGGAAAGAATGGGGAATGTACACCCTTTCACTCCAAAAGATCAAGTAGAAGGTTACCAAACATTAATCAAAAACTTAGAAGATTATTTAGCTGTAATTACAGGTTTTGATGCAACTTCTTTACAACCAAATTCTGGTGCACAAGGAGAATATGCAGGTTTAATGGTTATTCGTTCTTACTTTGAGGCAAAAGGAGAAGGACACAGAAATGTAGCGTTGATTCCACAATCTGCTCACGGAACTAACCCTGCTTCTGCTGCAATGGCTGGAATGCAAGTTGTTGTTGTGAAAAACTTAGAATCTGGTGAAACAGATTTAGTTGATTTGAAAGAAAAATGTGAAAAACACAAAGATAACTTAGCTGCATTGATGATTACTTATCCATCAACTTATGGCGCTTTTGATAGCAATATCGAAGAAGTTACTGAAATGATTCACGCATACGGAGGTCAAGTTTATATGGACGGTGCAAACATGAATGCGCAAGTTGGATTAACTTCTCCAGGAAATATTGGTGCAGACGTTTGTCACTTAAACTTACACAAAACATTCGCTATTCCTCACGGAGGTGGAGGACCTGGTGTAGGACCAATTTGTGTAAAAGCACATTTAGCTCCTTTCTTAGGATCTTCTCCATTAATCGAAACTGGAGGAAAAGAAGCGACAAATACATTTGCTGCAGCTCCTTATGGTTCTGCATTCATTTTACCTATTTCTTACTCTTACATTTTAATGTTAGGTGCAGAAGGTTTATTGAAAGCGACACAAGGTGCAATCTTGAATGCTAATTACATGAAAACTCGTTTAGAGAAACATTTTGATATCTTATATACAAATGGAAACAATGTAGTTGCGCACGAATTTATCTTAGATTGTCGTCCATTCAAAAAAGCAGGAATTGAAGTAACTGATATTGCAAAACGTTTGATTGATTACGGATTCCACGCACCAACAGTATCTTTCCCAGTTGCTGGAACATTGATGGTTGAGCCAACAGAATCTGAGAATAAAGCAGAATTAGATCGTTTTTGTGATGCATTAATTTCCATTCGTCAAGAAATCGACGAAGTTGCAAACGGAGATTATCCAGTTGACAACAATGTATTACACAACGCGCCTCACCCAATTCACTTGATTACAGCAGACGAGTGGGAATATCCTTACTCTCGTTCTAAAGCTGCATATCCAGCAGAATGGGTTCGCGAACGTAAATTCTTTGCATCTGTTTCTCGTATTGATGATGCTTACGGAGATCGTAACTTAATCTGTACGTGTGCTCCTATCGAAGCCTATATGGATTAATTATTCTAGAAAGAATATATTTTTAAATACAAATCGCTCTGAGAAATCGGAGCGATTTTTTTTATTGAAATAATTTAAATGTTTAAAATGTTTGTATTTCTTAATTTTTTTTTTAAATTCATTCTAACTAAACTTTTAATATTAAAACATTTATGAAAAATTATGCTGCCGAGTTTTTCGGTACTTTTTGGTTAGTTTTCGGAGGTTGTGGTAGTGCAATCTTTGCAGCTGGTATTCCCGAATTAGGAATTGGTTACGCTGGTGTTGCATTAGCATTTGGTCTTACTGTATTAACAATGGCTTATGCAGTTGGTCATATTTCTGGAGGACATTTCAACCCTGCTGTCTCTTTCGGATTATTTGCTGGAGGACGATTTGATGGAAAACAACTTATTCCTTATATTATTTCACAAGTACTCGGAGCAATTGCTGCAGCTGGTGTATTATACTTAATCTCATCTGGAAACTCAGATTTTGCAATTGACAATACCAAAGCTGGTGCATTCGCTTCCAATGGATATGGAGCCTTTTCTCCACATGGTTATAGCATGTTATCTGCTTTTCTAATTGAATTTGTCTTAACAGCCTTCTTCTTAATTGTTATTTTAGGTGCAACAGACAAATTTGCAAACGGAAAATTTGCTGGAATCGCAATTGGATTGGCCTTAACGTTAATTCACTTAATTTCTATTCCAATCACTAACACTTCTGTAAATCCTGCTCGCTCTACATCACAAGCTATTTTTGTAGGCGGCGAACCTTTAACACAATTATGGTTATTCTGGGTTGCTCCTATTGCAGGTGCAATTGTAGGTGGATTAATTTATAAAATGCTTTTACAAAAAGAAGAAAATTTAGCGTAAAACTTGAAAAGCTACGAATGGAGTTTTTTTTATTTTTCTTTATCATCTAAAAACTCATCGGTAAAATGCTGTGTTTTCTTATCTACCGAAAATTTCGTTTGATTGTAATCTGCTGATTTATTCTTCGGAATCGAAAGTGAGTTCCAATCATTGTCTTTTATTAATTTTCCTATAAAAACAATTTGACCAACATGATAAGGATAATGCGCCAATTGACGATTTATGGCTTCTATTACCGTGTGTCCTTCATTTCGGATATAGATGATTTGTTGTAAATCTTCATCCGTTTTGATTTGTGCTAAAGCATCAAACAAACACTTCCAACCTTTCTCCCATTTATCTAAAAATTGTTGTTTCGTTTTGATTGTATCTTCAAATTCTTCATCACGATTTCGCCACTCTTTTTCACCATCTGTTGTCAAAAAATCAGTCCAACGCGACAACATATTTCCTGAAAGATGATTCACGATAATCGCAATGCTATTTGAGTTTTCATTGTATTGCCAAAACAATTCTTCATCCGTTAATTGTGAAAATGTTTTTTCACCCAAATGTTTATAATACTGGAATTGTTTGATAATCCCGTTTACTAAATTATTTTCCATATTCTGTTAATTAGTTCCTTGCAAATTTTTGTGATTATGCTTGCGTTTATAATGCGTTTCCTTAAATTGATTTTTATCCGTTGTCACTATTGAGATATTTCCATCAATCTCCATCATCGCCAATTTCACATCTTTAATATGTTCTACACCATGTTCGCGCATTGCTTCGTTCAATTCTTCCGAATTAATTCCCAATTTGCTCAACATCGTAAAATCAGCTTTTCCATTACGAATTAAAATTTCAGATTTTTGTTCAATTAAGTTTCCTAAAAATTTATTTTTCAACATTATTCTTTTGACAATAAAATTTAAAAGAAACAATACAAAAGCTGCTATCAATCCTCCTTGCAAACTCGAATCTGAACCAACCATTGCATTTTGTACAGCGTTACTAATTAATAAAATTAAGATTACATCGGCCGTATTTAATTGGGATAATTGCTGTTTACCAAAAATTCTAAGTGCAATTAACATAAAAAAATACACCGAAATACAGCGCAAAACAATTTCTAAATAACCTTCCATACATTTATTTTAAGTAAATAAAAGGTACTAAAAAATCCGTTCTGAAATTGGAACGGATTTAAAAATTTATTTTGATTTTCTAAGAATATAAATTCTGGAAACTCTTAAAATTAAATAGATAATTGCGAGATAAAACTTTTTCTCATAAAACAATTCAAGACCTCTTATTGGGAAAAATTTTTCTGATAAAAACGCTAACAATAAAATTACAATAACCGCAATACTAACAATATTAATTGCTTTATCCATTAGTTGTTATATTTTGGTTGAATATTTTTCTTCATCATTTCGTATAAAGAATGTCCAATTCCTTGTGTAATCTCTGACAGATTTTCGAAATTAATCACCGAAACTTCATCGTTTTTTTGATGATAATGATGTTGATTCTCCATGTTTACAGAAGAAAGCGCATGCGATACCACTTTATGATTCACAAAATTTACATTATCCGAACGATAAAATAATTGTTGCTGCAAATAAGGGTCGTTTTCAACTTTGAATGTTTTAGTAGAATTATTATTCATCAAATTCATCAAATCCGAACGATCGCTACCTGTCATATACACTTTTCCTTCACCAAAAGCAGAAACAGTTCCAATCATTTCAAGATTCAACATCACTTTCATATTTGGTAAATATGATTGAAAATCTGTATTTTCTACCAACATTTTAGAACCAATTAATCCAATTTCTTCAGCATCAAAAGCCATAAACATCATGGTTTGCTTAACTTTTTTATTTTTGAAATAATCAGACAAAGCCATTACAGCCGAAGTTCCACTCGCATTATCATCCGCTCCATTATAAATTTTATCCTCACCTTTGTCATCTGTTCCAACATGATCAAAATGCGCACCAACAGCATAAATATCAGACGATTTCCCTTCTTTGATTCCACAAACATTTTGTCCCGTTTTCCCTTTATATTCAAATTCGATTAAATATGAATCACCAACACAAGGTTTTAATTTATTTTGTTTGAATTTTTCAGCAATCAATTCAGCAGCCAATCGATTTTCGGGTGTTCCAAATTTTCGACCTTGCATAGCATCAGAAGCTAATTCTTCGACATATTTCTTTTGATTTTCTTTAGAATATTGCGCGTTTGCTTGATTGAATGCAAGCAGTCCAATCGCAAGTAAAGTATATTTTTTCATTTTTTGTGTAAACTTAATTTGACGGAAGATACGAAAAATTAACTTTTCTTCTCAAACATCTAATTATAAACACATGGAAAGATATTTTCTTTTACCAATTCTGTTTTTTCATTTACCTTTTTAAAATACCAAGAAGTAGTATGAGGTCCAGTTGAGATTATATTTGATTTGAAATCATTTAAATTAATCCTGAATCCTAACTTCTTAAAAATCGAATCATTTTCTTTATTTAATCTTATGAAAATAAGGTTATTATTAATCATAGTTGCATAATAATTAGTCTTTATTCCATAAAGTTTGTATCTAGAAATACTTGATAATTGTAAATAATCTTTTTTATAATTTAAATACCAAACATAGCCTTTATTAATACAATAATCATTAAGATTTATATTCGTAATTATTTCTTTTAAATTTTCATCATTTAAAACCACTAATTCAGCAGAAAAATTTTCTTTTATTTCTTGAGCAAAAAGCAAATTAGAAAATAACAACAAAAGTATTATAGTTTTGATACTATTCATATTAACTTTTCTTCTCAAACATCAATTCTTTTACTTTTTCTTTGTCTTCTTTTTCATTCTTTAGGTCGAACATTGTTCCGAAAATACGATCCCAAAACGTATTGGAAACGCCAAAACCTAATTCTTCGTCTTTATAATGATGCAAATGATGATTGCGCCAAAGAGGTTTCATAAACTTGAAAGGCGGCGCAACAGCATGAATCAAATAATGCATAGACGCATACAATAAATAACCAATCATAAAACCAGGAAAGAAAGCAAAGGTGTATTTCCCTAAAATTAAATATTGAATCAAAAAAATAATTGACGCCAAAAGAATACTTGGAACTGGAGGCATAAACAAACGTTGTTTATCGCGTGGATAATGATGATGATTTCCGTGAAAAATGTAAACAATTCGTTTTAGACTTGGTTGTTCGGCTGTCCAATGAAAAAGATAACGATGCGCAAAATATTCGAACAAGGTCCAAAATAACATCGCTCCAAAAAAAATTGAAATAACTGTTATTGTAGATAAATCGTAGCTAGAAATTCCATAATAAATACAATAGGAAAGTAGAGGAATGTACATTCCCCAAATAACTGCGGGATGACCTTTTGTCAACATTTCGAGGTATTTGTTTTCGAAGATTTGCGCTTGACCTTTATTATGTATTTTCTCCAATTTCATGATTACAAAATTTAATTTACTTAAAAATAAGGTTTTAACATATTTTAAACAAACAATCTCTAAAAATTAATTGTTAAAAAAAATCCGAAAATCAAAGTTTGATTTTCGGATTATATGATAAATAAGAAAATTCTTATCTGTTTTCAATTTCAACGTAATCACGTAATGGTGCTCCTGTGTATAATTGACGAGGGCGACCAATTGGTTGATTTGTTTCGCGCATTTCCATCCATTGTGCAATCCATCCTGGTAAACGTCCAACAGCAAACATAACTGTAAACATTTCAGTTGGGATATCTAACGCTTTGTAAATAATTCCTGAATAGAAATCTACGTTTGGATATAAGTTTCTTGATTTGAAATACTCGTCTTCTAAAGCAGCTTGCTCTAATTTTTTCGCAATATCTAAAATAGGGTCATTGATTCCTAATTTCTCTAAAACGTTATCCGCAGCTACTTTGATGATTTTCGCACGAGGGTCAAAGTTTTTATAAACACGGTGTCCGAATCCCATTAAACGGAATGGATCGTTTTTATCTTTTGCTTTAGCTAAGTATTTTTCAACATCTCCACCATCATTTTTGATCGCTTCTAACATTTCTAATACTGCTTGGTTAGCACCTCCGTGTAATGGTCCCCATAATGCAGAAATACCTCCAGAGATAGAAGCAAATAAACCTGCATGAGAAGAACCTACTAAACGTACACTTGATGTAGAACAGTTTTGCTCATGATCTGCGTGTAAGATTAATAATTTGTCAATTGCATCAATAATAACTGGATCTAAGTCTAATTCTTGACCTGGTTTTTTGAATAATAATTGATAAAAGTTTTCTACATAAGATAATTTATCGTTAGAGTAGTTAACTGGTAATCCTTTAATTTTTCTTTGTGTCCAAGACGCTAATACTGGGAATTTACCTAATAAAGTAACTGCCGCTTTGTACATATCATCTGGAGAAGTAACATCAACTACTTTTGGGTTGAATGCTGATAAAGCAGCCGTTAAAGATGTTAATACTCCCATTGGGTGAGCAGAACTTGGGAATGCATCTAAGATTTTGATTAAATCTTCTGACACAAAGTTATACTCATTTATATCAGCGATAAATTTATCTAATTCAGCTTGTGTAGGTAATTCTCCTTTGATTAACAAATACATTACTTCTACGAAAGAAGATTTCTCTGCTAATTGTTCAATAGGATATCCACGGTACATCAACTTACCTTCTTCTCCATCTAAAAATGTAATTTTAGATTCGCATGCCCCTGTATTTTTGTAACCTGGATCCATTGTGATTAATCCAGTCGCACTTCTTAACTTGGAAATATCAATAGATTTTTCATCCATTGTACCAGTTGTAACAGGCAGCTCCAACTCATTTCCGTTGTAATTTAATATTACCTTATCTGACATTTTATAGTTTATATTATTTATTGCGTAATTTACACTTTTTTTATTAATTTGAGACTGATAAATATCAGTCTCAAATTATTTTATCGCTTAATTTTAAAAGCCTTAAGCCCTGGAAAAATTGCAGTTTCTCCAAGAATCTCTTCAATACGTAATAGTTGGTTGTATTTCGCCATACGATCAGAGCGAGAAGCAGAACCAGTTTTGATTTGTCCTGTGTTCAAAGCAACAGCTAAATCTGCAATTGTAGCATCTTCTGTTTCTCCAGAACGATGAGACATAACTGCTGTATAACGTGCATTTTGTGCCATTTGTACTGCTTTGATCGTTTCTGTTAACGTACCAATTTGATTGAATTTTACTAAGATAGAATTTGCTGTTTCAGCATCAATTGCTTTTTCTAATTTAGTTACATTCGTTACCAATAAATCGTCACCAACAATTTGAACACGTTTACCGATTTTATCTGTTAAGATTTTCCAACCTTCCCAATCGTTTTCATCCATACCATCTTCGATAGAAATAATTGGATATTTCTCTGTCAATTCTGCTAAATAAGCTGCTTGCTCTGCAGAAGTACGAATAGCTCCTTTCTCTCCTTCGAATTTTGTATAGTCATATTTTCCATCGTGATAGAATTCTGATGATGCACAATCTAATGCAATCATTATTTCTTCACCTGCTTTGTAACCTGCTTTTTCTATTGCGGAAATTACAGTATCTAAAGCATCTTCTGTACCATCAAAAGTTGGTGCAAAACCACCTTCGTCACCTACTGCTGTAGATAAACCACGGTCGTGTAAAATTTTCTTTAATGCATGAAAAACTTCTGTTCCTTTACGTAACGCATCAGAAAAAGATTCTGCCTGAACAGGCATAATCATGAATTCTTGGAACGCAATAGGCGCATCAGAGTGAGAACCTCCATTTACGATATTCATCATTGGAACTGGTAATGTGTTTGCATTAACCCCTCCTATGTATCTGAACAATGGTAAACCTAATTCTTCTGCTGCAGCTTTTGCAACCGCCAAAGAAACACCCAAAATTGCATTAGCACCCAATTTAGCTTTGTTTTCAGTTCCATCTAAATCAATCATTACTTGATCGATTAAATTTTGTTCGAAAACAGAAAAACCAATTAATTCTGGAGCAATCACTTCATTTACATTCTCGATAGCTTTCAAAACTCCTTTACCTAAGTACAAGTCTCCACCATCACGTAATTCTACTGCTTCATATTCTCCTGTAGATGCTCCTGATGGAACAGCTGCACGACCTAAAACACCTGATTCTGTATACACGTCTACTTCTACAGTTGGGTTACCACGAGAATCTAAAATTTGTCTTGCATGGATATGCGAAATAATGCTCATTATTAATATTTTTTAATTGATAAAATTTTGATTTACCAAAAATAATGGATTTGAGTAATCTTTACAACGAAATTATCTTTTTTTAAAAATAATTTAATTCAAAAACAATTCGAAAAATTTATGCATGCATAATAAAGAAGTATAATTTCGATGCCTGCAAAGATTATTATTTTTTGAGTGAATTAAAAAAACTTTAGATAAAAAATTTAATTCGTTATTGTAAGCGTTCCATTTGCATTTACATACACTTGGTATGTTCTTGGCGCTCTATTCGCTACTTTTGTAGGTTGTCCTGTCAATAAAATCCATTCAGAATTATCTGCATCACACACAATACTGATGTCATTCTTTACATACAGAGTGGTTTCTGCACCAGGACAAATATGCGGTGCATTACGATCGTAAGCTTTGAAACCAGAAGCTGTACGTACCACAATCAAACCTCTAGAACCTGCTGTTGCTCCATCAACATATACCCATCCTCCTGGATTATTTAGATTAGAATATAATGGTAAATTGATATTGATTGATACATTCACAATTGTATTTGGCACACAACTTACTGTACCATCATCTGAATTGCAGCCTTGAAATAAGCCAGCAAAAACACTAACCAAAATAACCTTATTTAGAATCGTTTTAATAAATTGTTTCATTTTTAATTTGCTGTATTTTTTTTATTATCTTTGTAGTACAATAACTAAATAGTCCTGCGCATAGTATTACATATGTGTAGGATTATTTATTTTATAAGACCTATTTAATAAAAAATTAATTAAACATTGTTGTTATGGCAAATATACAATATGTAACGAAAGAAGGATTAGAAAAGTTGCGTGAAGAGCTTCATCAGTTAGAAACTTTTGAGCGTCCAAAAATTTCGCAACAAATTGCTGATGCGCGTGATAAAGGAGATTTATCTGAAAATGCAGAATACGATGCTGCAAAAGAGGCTCAAGGAATGTTAGAGATGCAAATTGCTAAATTGAAAGAAGTTGTAGCATATGCACGCGTAATTGATGAATCTAAATTAGACCATTCTAAAGTATCAATATTATCAAAAGTTAAAATAAAAAATACAGCGAACGGACAAGAATTAGTGTACACTTTGGTACCTGAATCTGAAGCTGATTTAGCTAAAATGCGTATCTCTGTGAATACTCCAATCGCAAAAGGATTGTTAGGAAAATCACTTGGAGAAGTTGCAGAAATTAAATTACCTAACGGAATGACTTTAAATTTTGAAATTTTAGAAATATCTTTGGACTAAGATTTCAAAAATTAAAAAACATATGGCAAGCATTTTCACTAAAATTATAAACGGAGAAATACCATCATACAAAATTGCCGAAAACGATAAGTACATCGCTATTTTGGACGCTTTTCCTTTGGTAGAAGGTCATGTATTGGTTATCCCGAAAAAAGAAGTCGATAAAATCTTCGATTTAGACAAAGAAACCTATTTAGGTTTAATGGACTTTTCTTATGAAATTGCACAAGCTATAGAAAAAGCAATACCTTGTTTACGCGTTGGCGTAGCTGTTGTTGGTTTAGAGGTACCACATGTACATGTGCATTTGGTTCCTCTCAATACAATGCAAGATATCAATTTCTCAAATCCAAAACTTCAATTATCTGCCCAGAAAATGATCGAAATTGCAGATAATATCAAATCATATTTATAATCGATGAACAAATACATTAAATTAGTAATCGCCGCTGTATTAATCGCTTTAGCAATCTTTTTGTTTACCATTCGCGAATACGGTTGGGGATTTGTTTCGTTATTAGTCGCTGTATTTCCAATTTTATTCTATTTCAGAAACGAAAACATCTTGTTAGCTTTCTGGTTTTTACGTAAAGAGGATATGGCAAAAGCGAAAAAATGGTTACAAAAGATCAAAAATCCATCATCAGAATTAATTCCTAAACAAATGGGATATTACCACTATATGATGGGAATTACTGAAGCGCAGGACAATGTTTCGGTTTCAGAAAAATATATGAAAGAAGCCTTAAACTACGGTTTATCATTTGATCATGACAGAGCAATGGCTAATTTATCTTTGGCTGGAGCTGCAATGTCAAAAGGTAAAAAGAAAGAAGCGGAAGGTTATATTAAAGAAGCGAAGAAAAACGATTCGAAAGGAATGTTTACTGATCAAATCAAAATGATGAACGATCAAATGAAACGTTTCAACGTAAGTAATTCGCAATTACAAAACCCACATATGCGTCACAAAGGACGTAAATTCTAAATGGATATATCAAAATTTACAGAAGAATCATCATCAAACACCAACAAGTGGAAACTGATTGAAGAATTTTTTCAACAAAATTTCACAGACGGTGAAAGACCAGATTTAGATACGATTCTTTTTTTGATCGGTGTTCAAGAATTAGGACAAGGAAAAAAACGATTCAAAAAAGATGATAAACTCAATTTATTACACATTGCAGTTTGTCGCGTGTTAGAACCTTTTGGTTTTTATCGTTTCGAAGGATTAGATCCAGATGGTTGGCCACATTTTGAGTTATTGGAAGATTTACCACCACTTAAAACAAATGAGCAAACCTTGTTAATGAAATACGCCGTTATACAGTATTTTGATGATCAAAAAATAATAAACTTCGAGTCTTAAGATTCGAAGTTTTCTTTTTTATACAAATCAACTACCACTTTATCTGCGTCTAGCGTAAATTTCTCTGCATTCAATTCTTCTTTGGATAACCACAACAATTCGTTGATATCCGCATCCAAAACTTTCAACTTAGCCAATGCTTTCTCTGTAATTGTCGCTTTATAATAAATCAACAAAACCTGTTCTGTCGGATCAAAAGCATTCAGCACAAAAAAATCTTGGGTATAAAAATGTTCATGAACTTCCACTTTCAAATTCAATTCCTCTTTTATCTCTCTTCTTATACAATCTTTCGTTCCTTCACCAAACTCCAATCCACCTCCAGGAAACTTATAAATTAACTCTCCCTGAAACGGCTCGTGAATCACCAATACCTTTCCCTTGTGCTCCAATAACGCATATACACGCACATTAAATGGTTTCATATCCTATTTACTTTAAAACCTAAATATATAAAAAATCTTCATTCAAATGTGTATTATTTGGGCGTTCCCTTCGGTCGGGCTATCCGTTCCAATCTTTTGTAGAAGAAAATAGAGAAGTTTTATAGATAATTCAATTTCTACAAAAGGATTTCCACTGCTATCCCTAACGCGAGTTTAGCGGTAAGCGGTAAGCGGTAAGCGGTAAGCGGTAAGCG
>NZ_JAOCDF010000041.1:0-30274 GCF_029840775.1 Empedobacter sp. GD03865 | reverse complement strand
GACTATTGTAAATCATCGTAAAACTGTAAATCCATTAAGAGGTTTAGATTATTCAAATCACGAAAAAGGAAAATTGAGCATTATTCCACCTGATGAAGTTCTTTCAAAATGGGAACAAGACTATAAAACAATGCAAGAACATATGATTGTTGGAGAAAGTTTGAATTGGTCAAATTTGTTAAATCAAATAAAAAAGATTCAAGAATTATTTAACCAACAAAATTAAATTGTAATAAATAAGACTGATTCTTTTATCGGATATTACTAATATTTCGTTAAAATATGAATACTTTTTGTACACCAAAACTACACCTCACTCCCCTACATCCTATATTAACAAAGAGTTTATCACTTTCTGTATCGGGAAGTAGTTATCTTTCTTTTGTTTGTTAACTACCTATAAATGTTATATTTAAGAGTAACTATGTTGCTCTTTTTTGTTGCCTAATTGCTTTATTTTGATTAAATTTGATGTACAGTTGTTGCCCAAGCATCAAGTTTGTTGCCCAAAGCACATCAAAATTATAGTATGGAGAAATGATGCACCAACTAGCTACATCAAGCTACTTTGTGCTACAATTAGCAACATTATGAGTACGAACATCAAAATACCAAAATTCTGCCAATTCTGTGGACAAGCCTTTGTTGCCCAAACCACCACTACTCGCTATTGTAGTCACAAGTGCAATTCTAGACACTATAAGCAAATCAAGAAAGAAGAAAAAATAAGAGCCACACTAAGTGAGCAAATTCAAAATGTAAGTTCTGCAAATCCCGAAACCTTGCAAAGTTTGCAAACCCTACAAAAACTCCCAATCCAAACCACCAACTTTATCAATCTTCGAGATAAAGAATTCCTAAGCGTACAAGAAGCCGCTATTCTTTTAGGTGCTAGTCGTTGGACAATTCAAAGAATGATTAATCGTAACGAATTAAAAGCTTCTAAAATTGGGAGAAGAACAATAATAAAACGTACCGAAATCGATAATCTTTTTAAATGATGAATTATGAAAGTATCTTTAAGACAACGCAAGAAAGGCAACAAAATAACCTTGTACCTTGACTATTACGACAAAGGCAAACGTGAATACGAATATTTAGGTTTGTACCTAACACCTGAACCAGAAAAAGGAAGTTTGACTAAAGCTCAAAAAGATGAAAATAAAAAAATCTTAGAGTTAGCAGAAAGTATCAGAAGCAAAAGACACTTAGAAGCACAAAATCAAATTTATGGTTTTAGAGATAAGGAGAAACAAAAAGGAAATTTCTTAACATTCTTTGAAGCACTAACAGAAAAGAAGAAAGCCAGCGTAGGTAATTACGGCAATTGGGATAGTACCAAAAAACATTTACAAGCGTATGATCCAAAAGGTGTTTCATTTGAACGTTTAGACAAAGACTGGTTAGAAGGTTTCAAAGATTATTTAGATAATGTAGCCATTACCAAAACAGGTGAACCTATATCTTTAAATACTAAATACTCTTATTTCAATAAAGTTAGAGCAGCATTAAAGCAAGCATTAAAAGAAGGATTGCTAACATATAATCCAGCCGAACAAGTACAACCATTTCCACAAGACGAAGTTCAGAGAGAATTTTTATCTTTAGAGGAAGTTCAAACCTTAGTGCATACACCTTGTAAGAATGAAACACTAAAACGTATGTTTTTATTCTCGTGCCTTACAGGATTGCGTTGGTCAGATATTGAAAAGCTAAAATGGTCAGAAGTGCAATATTCAGAACAGTTAGGTAATTTCTTACGCTTCAAACAACAGAAAACCAACGGAGCTGAAATGCAACCTATATCCGAAGATGCTCGTACCTTATTAGGCGAAGAAGGTAATCCAAAAGATAACGTGTTTACAGGGTTTAAATATGGCAATTGGAACAAAACCTTATTAAAAGATTGGATGACCGATGCAGGTATCAAAAAGCACATTACATTCCATTGTGCGAGACATACTTATGCTACATTACAATTAACGCTGGGTACTGATATTTACACCGTATCGAAGTTGTTAGGACATAAAAACCTATCCACAACCGAAATATACACTAAGGTTATTAATGAGAAAAAGATTGAAGCCGCTAACAAAATAAAACTGAACCTATAACTATGGATTTGATTGTATATAGAAATATCCTTTATGGAGTTTTGAAACCTTGGCAACAAGACGATGCGAACGAAAAGTTTTTTAGACAAAATCTAAATCCAAACTTTGTCAATCCAGCTGATCCTTCAGTATTTCACGATGCGTTGAAAGAGCTTTTGCCTATCTATCGTGTATTATATGATGAGGATGGATTAGAAGTGTACGAAACTCAACCAGATACGGAAGTAGAATATACAATCAACAGCCCTATGATTAATATAGCGCTGAATGAACCATTTTCGGCTACAAGTAAATTCTATTATTACTTATTACAGAATGAAACGACACGAATCAGTAACAGAATTTACTATTGCTTCAATAAAGACATTAACGAAACCAACAAAAAGGAATTAATCCAAAATGTGATCAAATCTTGCAAAGATTTACTTTTAAGAATTGGCACTGACAAGAGTTTATATCCTTCGGATAAATTAACAGATTATGTAATCGATTTATTGGTTAAATGTATCGTTCGTTTACTAAAGGAAGTCGAATTACTTTATCCAGCCTATACCAATCAAATAAAAACAGAGCAATACGAGATTTTCTCTGAATTGCTTCACGATCATTTCGAATCTTTCGAAACGGATACTACCACACCAACATTCCAAGAGGCTAAAAATGCAATACTTCAAATAGATGATTTTAAACTCGAAAAATCAGACAAACTATCTTTTGGCTTCAATGGAAATAAAGAAAATCTTAAATCAGTAATAAATGCATTAAACAGACATTTATATCTTTTAAATGAAGATAAAACCTCATCAGATGATTTATTAAGTGTGCTTACATCTAAAGATTTAAAAATTGGTGCGCCACAAATTCATTTAGATTGCGAAACCACTCAATTTGCTTATATCGTAGATAAATTAAAATCACATTTTCATAACCTTACACCTACAAGTATAGAGCAAACCAATTTGTTTTATTCTAAAAAAGGTACACTATTAAAAAGAAGTAATTTGTATAAAAACAAAAGTTTTTATCCCAAAGAACAAGAAACTATTGATATAATAATCAAACAATTATAAATAAAAACAGTAAGATGAGTAAGATGTCTTAGTAAGACGTTACTATCTTACTTTTTACCCCTCTAAATCTCTAGAATTTTGACTTAGTAATTTAAAATTATTGAGTCATGATTACAGAAAATTTAATCCTAGAAAAGCTTGCTCAATTAGAAGGTAAAATTGAGGAGCAAAATTTATTACAAAAAGAAGTATTAACGTTTAATGATGTGTGTAAGTATTTAGACATAAGTTCTTCACACCTTTACAAACTAACTTCTCAAAAGCAAATTCCACATTTTTGTCCACAAGGGAAAAAACTCTATTTCAATCGTACCGAAATAGACCAATGGTTAATGCGTAACAGGCAAGAAACTACGGAAGACATCGAAACAGCTGCAGCTAATTATTTAATCAAAAACAAACGTAAATAATGATGAGCTTTTATAGATTTTCCGAAGAAGAGGTTCAACAGATTATGGATCGTTTAGATCAATTATCTATCGAGGTTAAAAAGAAACAACGTACCGAACCCGACCAAGTCTTTTACGATAATCAGGAGTTTCTCCAGATTATGAATATTAGCAAACGTACTGCCGCTTATTGGCGTACCGAAAACATTATTACCTATTCACAAGTAGGCAATAAAATCTACTACACTTTAGCCGACATCTTAGAGCTATTGCAACGTAGTAAAATTCCAGCTAACAATTCCATTAACCTTAAATCTATTAACAATGACTAGCGTATCAATTTTCCAAAACTTCAATAATCCTGTACAAACCATTACATTACAGGATTTAATCTCAAACATCAAAACAGGTACATACCAAGAAGATGTAAACACCATTCGTATGGCTATTGGAATGGGAAAACCCGAAAGAGCCGATGAATTAAAAAAGAACCTTTTAGCTTTCACGCCATCAGCAACATATTCTGGTGGCAGAAAGAAAGAGTTTATTCAAGAATACAATCAAATCATTCATTTAGATTTTGATAAAATTGATGAAGAAGATTTAATTCAAATTACTACACAAACCGCATCTATTTCGTATACCTTAGCTTGTTTCAAAAGTCCAAGTGGTAATGGTTTAAAAGTATTTATTCAAGTAGATAGCCTAGTACAACACCACGACTTAGCATACAAACAAGTACAAGAATATTACGAAAAGCAATTAAGTATTAATGCTGATCCTAAGTGTAAAGATGTTACAAGATTGTGTTTTGTATCGTTTGATGAAAACGCATATTATAATCCATTAGCTACAATATTTGCTGTCAATACTGAAGCTAAAGAAAAAGTTGTCAATCAATCGGTACAAATGACGAGTAGTAATGCAGATGATGTATTTCAATATTGCGTAGAATTTACAAATAAGATTATCCAATTCGAAAAAGGCAATCGAAACAACTATGTATATCAGTTAGCGTGTAATTTAAACCGAAAAGGCGTAAATCAATTAGATACTGAACAATTCATTTTACAAAACTTTCATCACGAAAATCAAAAAGAATTCATCAAGTCTATTGAAAGTGCATACAGAAATCAAGCACACGAGTTTGGTAAATTTGTAAAGATTGCAAACTTTGTAAACTTGCAAAAAGACAGTCCACCTGATAAAGAACCAGTGTATAATGAGGTAGATTATCTTAAAACTACACCTACAATTCCTACACATATCGTTAATTATTTACCCGAATTATTGATTGAGGGTTGCGAAGCGTTTAAGGATAACGAACGCAAACGTGATGTATTTCTTACAGCTGGATTAACTATTTTAAGTGGTTGTTTACCCAATGTTACAGGTATCTACCATCAAGAAAGAGTGTACCCGCATTTGTTCTCATTCATTATTGCTCCTGCAGCAAGTGGAAAAGGTGTGCTTAAAAATGCCAAACGTTTAGGCGATAAAATACACGAGCGTTTTGTGAATAAATCGAATGAAGCTAAAAAAGCATTCGAAATAGAAAATGCAGAATACAAAACACTACTAGCCAAACGCAAAAAAGACGATGCTATTCCCGAAAAACCTGTTGAACCAAAATTCAATTTATTGTTTCTACCTGCCGATACCAGCCAAGCAATGATGATGAAAATGCTTCAAGACAACGATGGTAAAGGTATCATTTGCGAAACAGAAGCCGATGCAATGAGTGGTGCAAACAAACAAGATTGGGGAAATTACTCGCATATTATGAGAGCAGCTTTTCATCACGAAAAAATTTCAGCAGCTCGTAAAACCAATAATGAATTATTAGAAATTCCGAATCCTCAATTAGCCGTTTCATTATCAGGTACTCCCGCACAAGTGCCCAAATTAATTCAATCAGCAGAAGATGGTTTGTTTAGTAGGTTTATGTTCTATGCCTTCAAAAATGAAATTATATGGCAAGACCCATCACCTAAAAAAGGAGGAATTATTTTCAACGATCATTTCGAAAAGTTATCTAACGATGTGTTGCAGGTATATGATTTTCTAGAACAGCACCCTACCGAAGTACAATTAACGCCCGATCAATGGCAACAATTAAATGTAGTTTTCAGTAAACTATTAACCAATACCGTATTATTCAATAGTGATGATACCTCAAGTATTGTTTTCCGTTTAGGATTAGTATTGTATCGTTTCTGTATGATTTTTACTGCCTTGCGCAAAGTGGAAAATGGCGATTGTTCAGAAGTGGTGGTTTGTACAGATGAAGATTTTTTAGCAGCATTAGAATTGATAAATGTATATCTAAATCATAGCATCTTAATGTTCAATAATCTAGCAAGTCAGTCAGAACCGATTACCTACAAAATGGGCAATAACAAAAAAGCTTTTTACGAAGCATTACCACAATCATTCCAGCGTAAAGAAGCAATAGAATTAGGTGCAAAACACAGTCTATCAGAACGTTCAGTAGATGATTTTCTTAAAAATTCTGTACCCAAATTATTGTTTAAACCTAAAACAGGATGGTATGAAAAAGTTTAGTTTACTATTTCCATTTTTAATATATTTGAATTTTAACATTTTCTATTATCCTCCATGAATACTTGTAAAGATAAAATAGTTAGTTTTTTAAATTCATATCCTAGAAATCGGTTGATAATTAGTAAGAACCATTTCAATCTGAAAGAAATAAATTGGATGGATATTGGGAAATTATTAGCATTGGAATTAAGTAATTTGGATAAGAAAAAAATAGTTTTCAAAATCAATCAATTACTTGATGATATTATAGTAAAAAACAAAACTCAGCATAAGGAATTCGGTGAAACAATTGCAATTGAAAATATCGGATTACTCCTTGAACCTGAATTGAAATTTAACGTAGAAAAATTTTTATCAGATTATTCTCAAAACAATACATTGATATTAAAATGGGAAGGAGAAATTGATACCAATCAACTTTATTTCCTAACAAAAAATGATAACCATAAAATAGACTTAAATAACATAAGCCACATCGTAATATGAAATACAATGAACTAATTAGTTTTGAACCTATAACAGAAGTTGTTAAGTTCAACAGAACTAATGAATCAGCATACCAACAGAATCTTGTAAAAACATTTGTTTTTTCATCTACTTTCAAAGATATTCTTATTCCTTTGATGGTACGTAATCTCGACTTGGAATATACAGAAGAAAGTTTCGGTTTACAAGTTGTAGGTAACTACGGTACCGGTAAATCACATACCATGTCTTTAGTTTCTTTGATTGCTGAAGATGAATCCTTAGTAGAATTAGTACAGGACGAAAAAGCTAAAAACGAACTAAAAAAGATTGCAGGTAAATTTAATGTTCTACGATTCGAATTAGGACATACGATTTCCTTATGGGAGATTGTAACATACAAATTAGAAGAGTATTTAGAATCAATTGGAGTATCATTTTCTTTTGAAAGTCTTGGAGCTAAATCATTTTTAGAAAAGCTTCAGTTAATGATGGCAGAATACGAAGAGAAATTCCCAGATAAAGGACTTCTTATCGTAATAGATGAGATGCTTGCATACCTTAAAGGTCGTTCGGGCTCTCAAGATTTAAATCAAGATTTAGCAGTTCTTCAAGCGTTAGGGCAAGCTTGTGATAAGTCAAAATTTAAATTCATTTTTGGGGTACAAGAAATGATTTATCATTCTCCAGAGTTTCAGTTTCAATCAGAAATGTTACAAAAGGTAAATGATCGATACAAAGATATTTTAATCACAAAAGATGATGTGTCTTTCATTGTAAAAAATCGTTTATTACGTAAAGACGAACATCAAAAACAAAAGATTAAGAAACACTTGGATAAATTTTTACCATTCTTTACGGATATGAATGCCCGTACAGAGCATTATATAGATTTGTTCCCTGTACACCCAAGTTATTTCGAAAATTTCGAAAAAATTAGAATTGGTAAAAGTC
Organism: Empedobacter sp. GD03865; assembly: GCF_029840775.1. Classification (NCBI taxonomy): domain Bacteria; kingdom Pseudomonadati; phylum Bacteroidota; class Flavobacteriia; order Flavobacteriales; family Weeksellaceae; genus Empedobacter; species Empedobacter sp. GD03865. The sequence goes on along the minus strand of NZ_JAOCDF010000041.1, from coordinate 22,717 downwards.
AACGTGAAATTTTAAAAACATTATCCAATCAATTCAAAGATTTATTAGATCAAGAGATACCATCAGATAATCCTGGTTTATTGACCTATGATCAATACTGGAAAGATATATCGAATGATCAATCTATGATGTCTGAGCCAGATATCAGAAAAGTGAAGGAAGTAACTGATACGGTTTATGATAAAATCGAAACCTACTTCACTGGGGTTAGAGGTTCTAAAAAAGATATTGCGACAAGAATTACCAATGCTTGTGCCATTAAAATTATTCAACACGAATTACAAAGGCAAAATGGTACCAATACAGAATTATTGATAGATGATTTATGCTTAACAGATAAAAATGCTTTCGATAGAGATTTCTTAATCGATATTATTGATTCTGCAGCAAATCAAATTATTACAGCAACTTCTGGTCAATATTTCGATAAGAATAATGACAACGGAGAGTTTCACCTTAGAATTGAAGGGGGAATAAATTTCGATCAGAAAATCAAAGATTATGCAGCAACAATGTCTGATAATCAAAAGGATGAATACTTCTTTAAATTCTTAGAAGTAAACCTTCCACTTGATTATGATACCTACAGAACGGGGTTTAAAATTTGGTCACATGCCATCGAATGGCAGTCGCATAAAATCTATCGCGAAGGATACATCTTTTTTGGTAATCCAAATGAGAAATCAACGACACATCCGCGCCAACATTTCTATATGTATTTTATGCCAATTTTTGATGATACTAAAAAAATCAAAAATAACGAAGAGGATGAAATCTATTTTACTTTCGATAATATTTCGAAAGAATTTAAAGAGTACATCACTTTATATGGTGCAGCTTTAGCGCTAGAAGTAAGAGCAGATAGTTCGCAAAAACCAATTTACCGTCAAAAAATTGATGAATTAAACAAAAAAGCGAGAGATATTTTTAACCAAGAGTTCGTTCAAATTACACAAGTAGAATACCAAGGTAAAGTGTTACCACTTAACGGCTATCCTTTACCAGGGCAAGGTGCTTCTAAAGAGCAAATTTTTTCTACGGTGGCTTCTATTGTTTTTGAGCCTTGGTTTAACGACGAAAGACCAAACTTTCCTAAGTTTAGTCAATTAAATACGCCAATAACTAAAGACAATTACGATAAATTAATAAAGCAAGCTTTAACTAAAATTGCCAATCCAGAACAATTAAATAGAGATGGAGAAGGTCTTTTAGCAGGTCTTGGTTTATGGGTGCCTGGTCGTTTAGATTATAGCCACTCACCTTATGCTCAATCTATCGTAAAGTTATTAAAAGATAAAGGAGACGATAAGGTTTTAAACCGGGATGAAATCATTGAGTTCGTAGAAAAGAGCGTTGATTTATGGTTATCGAAAGATTTTAAAATTGAAGCTGAATTAGAATTTGTGGTCTTGGCTACTTTAGCCGCTTTAGGCGAATTAGAAATTACATTACATTCGGGTAAAGTGATCAATTCAACAAACTTAAACGATTTAAAGACCATCCAAAAAGAAGATTTTTGGAGCTTTACGCATGTAAAAAGACCAAAAGGTTTAAATCTTGCTGCAATTAAAGAAATGTTTATTGGGATTGTAGGTCGTGATTTAAGCGGTCATTTAAGTGATCCATCAACTTACACTCATTTAGTACAAGCTTCTTCGGATTTAGCGAAAAAAACCGTTGCTTTATTAAATAAAATTCAGAATGGGTATGTATATAAAGGTATTGAAATCATAAGTCCAGAACAAGCTTCTAAATACCGTCAAAACTTTACAGCATTCAGCGGATTTTGCGACAAGCTACAAAACTATACTTCTGAAGCAAAAATGAAAAACTTTGCTTTTTCTACAGAAGAAATTACACGCTTAATGCCTTATAAAGAGCAAGTGCTTGAAGTACAAAAATTATTAAATCAAATCACTGATTTGGATCAAGAAGTTTCTTATCTACAACAAGCTAAGCAATACATTACAGAGGAAAGTTTAAAGAACGAAGTAAACGAGCATTTAAATAAATTGCCTCAGATTGTTCAAGAAAATAACAAAGCAACTTTAGTACAATACAAACAAGAGCTTTCTACTTTAAAAGAAAAATATGCCAATTGGTATTTAGAGCAGTATTTAAAATGTAGAATCAGTCAAAGAGAACATACCGATAAAATGGCCATTTTAGATTCGGATGAACATGCAATCGTTCAAATCTTAAAAGAGGCAGATTATATTTCGTCTTCTCCATACTTTAAATGGATGGAGCAAATTAATAAATTACAAGTAGCAGATAGCAAAGTCAATAAAGAAGCTGTGCTGAATGTTCCTTTCCATGATTTCAATCCACATGAGTACATCAATGTTAAAGAGACTTCTGTAAAACGATTAAAACAAGAACTATCAAATATTCTTGAACAATGGAATCAATCGCTATTGGAAATTTTAGAAGATCCAATGGTGAAAAAGAAAATCAGTTTATTAGATGAGACGGAGCAAAATATTCTAAACCAATTCAAATCAGGTGCGGTACAACTTTCTAAGTCGAATGCCTTAAGCATCCGCAATGCCATTACTAATTTGCATAAAGGATTAGAGAAAGTTGAAATCGGTTACGACGAATTAAAATCGTCCTTTACAAAACCATTAACGCCAGACGAAGCTATCGAAAAGTTTAAAGCTTATGTAGATGGTCTTGCTAAAGGGAAAGAGAGAGATAAAATCAGAATCATCATGAAGTAAAATTCACTTTAAAGTGAATTTTACTTGCTAATTAACTTATAAGTGAATAACTTTGCAGAAATATTTTGGGTTAACACATATCGTAAGGTAACTTATTATACAGTTGCTGTGAATGATGGTATTGCATTGTTCGATGCTTTTGTGGATAAACATACCGATGAAAATAAAGAAAAATTAAAACATATTTTAGCTTGGATTAAAGTCATTGGTGATAAAATTGGTGCTCAAGAACAATATTTTAGAAACGAAGCAGAAACCGCCGATACATCCGCTTTACCTCCTCAAGGTGTAAACAAAGAACCGGTTTATGTGGAATACAATGAGGAAACAGGTACAGAGGAAAATAAACCGAATAATCTAAGGTTATATTGCTTGAGAGCAAATGAATATGTGGTTTTTCTTTTTAATGGAGACATTAAAACGGCAGCAACACCGCAAGAATGTGAGAATGTCAGATTACATTTCAAAATGGCAAATAAATTGACAGAATTAATAGACGAAGCATTTCAAAATAAAGAAATTCGTTGGATTAATGATTATACAGAAATTGAAGTAGATGATGATTTTTTACTTCAATGGGATTAATATATAACAGAGCGCATGAAAAAGTCAAATCATAATATTACAGATTGGTTAGACCAATACGGTGATCCAGAAATTGATAAGTTCGTTGAGAAAAACTTAGCAATTACCGAAAAAGTACGTGTTGCAATGGAAGCTAAAGGATGGAAATCCCAAGACTTAGCAAAAGCAATGGATAAAACGCCATCCGAAGTATCTAAATGGCTTTCGGGTATGCACAACTTAACGCTAAAAAGCATCATCAAAATGGAGCAAGCGTTAGGTATTTGTTTAGTACATACCGAACCAATCAAACAATACGAATACGTGTATTTGGGTACGATTAAAGGTGCGGAAGACTATGCACAAAAGGTAAACGATTACCAAGAATCTTACGCCGATCAAGCATACGAAATTGCCCTTTAACATGGAAAATAAACCAACAATACAAGCGGATAAAATTCACTTATTTCACCTGGAAATTCGTGAGTTTAATATCAATACGCAAGCTTTTAAAAATACAGCCGATCATAAACTGAACATTGCACATCGCTTAATGCACAATTTAGAAGATAAACGGCTAAAATTAGATTTGAGTTGCTCTTTCCGAAATGATGCGGAAGAGCAATTATTGCAATTAGACATGGATTATCATTTTCTTATCGAAAATTTAGAAGATTTTTATACCATCAACGAAAAAGGATTACCTAAATTTTCTGCAACCATTATTGCAACCATTTTAGGCATTGCGCTTTCTACTACAAGAGGTATTCTTTTCGAAAAATTAGCCAACCAAGGCATCCATAACATCATCATTCCTGTAGTTTCTCCAATGAAGATGCTAACGAATAACCAATAACCCAATTCTTACACATGACATTAGATTTATTCCAAAAAGAAGATCACCATACAAATGGTCCAGTAACCGTCTTAGGCAAAACATTTGCCAACGACGAGGAAAGACGTGCGTATTTCCGTGAAGAGTTACGCAAAAAATTACCAGAACTAAAAGAAATAGAAGGTTTCCCAATTGGGGAAGATGAGGACATCATCAACCTATCCGATCCGCCATTTTATACGGCTTGTCCCAATCCGTGGATCAACGATTTTATTGCAGAATGGGAAGAGGAAAAAAAACAATTAGAAAAAGAAGACAAACGGGTACCTGATTTTGAAGTAACTGAACCCTATGCTGCGGATGTAAGCGAAGGGAAAAATAACCCTATTTACAATGCGCACTCTTATCATACAAAAGTACCACATCCGGCTATTATGCGTTACATTATGCATTATACTCAACCGGGGGATGTCGTGTTTGATGGTTTTGCAGGTACAGGAATGACTGGTGTTGCTTCTAATCATTCTACTTTAAAAAATGAAAAGTTAAAATCATCTTTTTTAGGAAATTTAAATACAGCAGGTTTAAGAAAATCTATTACTTCTGACTTGAGTCCTATAGCATCGTTTATTTCATCTCTTTACAATAAAAATGTTAATGTGAATAAATTTGAAACGAATGCAAATAATATTATTAAGAATGTTGAGGATAGATTTTCAAATTATTATTTGACTAAACATTCTAATGGTGAACTTTGCGAAGTTCAATATTATGTATGGAGTGAAGTCTTTGAATGTCCTAATTGTAGTCATGAAGATAATTTTTATGATTTAGCTGTGGATGAAATTAATTCAAGTATTAAAGATTCATTTAATTGTAATAATTGTGGACAAAAATTATCAAAAAAAAGTATGTCCAAAGTTATGGTTACTGAATATGACTCTAATTTAAATGATACTATATTAAAATCTAAACGGGTAATAACAAAAATTTGTTATAAATATAAAAATAACGAACTATTTAAAATACCTGATGAATATGATTATAACCTATTAGCTGAAGTTGATAGTTTTGAAATTAAAAATTTTATCCCATTAAATGTTTTACCTGATGGAAGTGAAACTAAAAGAAATGAAAAAATAGGTGTTTATAATACACATCATTTCTATATAAAGAGAACACAAATAATTTTATCAGAAATATATTCACTATGCAGTACTAATGAACTTAAATTTTTATTTACTTCTTGTATAACTGGATTAACGCTTCAACAAAGATATCGTCCTAATTCCGGTTTTCCTAATATGATAATGAGTGGTACTCTCTATATTGGTTCTTTAAATAGAGAATGGAATATTTTTAATTGGTTTAGAGGTAAATTAAAATCATTAATTAAAGCATTTGAATATAATAGCATAGAAACTGGTAATGTTACATTAATTCAAAGTGCTACCTCATTAATTTTACCACAAAATTCAGTTGATTATATATTTACAGATCCACCTTTTGGTGCAAACTTAAATTATTCTGAATTGAGTTTTGTATGGGAATCTTGGATAAAATTATTTACTAATGCAAATTTTGAAATTATTGAAAATAAATCTGTCGGTAAATCTTTAGATTTCTATAATCGATTAATGACAAATTCCTTTAAAGAATATTATAAAATTTTAAAGCCTGGAAAGTGGATGACGGTTGAGTTTTCCAATACTTCTGCGGCTGTATGGAATGGTATACAAACAGCTTTAGTTAATGCAGGTTTTATTATTGCAAATGTTGCAGCGTTAGATAAAAAACAAGGTTCTTTTAAAGCACTGAATACTGTAACAGCAGTAAAACAAGATTTGGTTATCTCATGTTATAAACCTTCATCAGAATTCGATACCAAATTTCAAGCATCGCAACATTCACCAATGGGCGTATGGGATTTTGTAGAAGAGCATTTGTCGCACTTACCAATCCATTTGGTAAAAGACAATGCCACTACAGCGGTTGTAGAGCGTAGTGCAAAAATTTTATTCGACCGTTTAATTGCGTTTTATGTACAACGTTCATTGCCTGTACCTATCGATGCAGGTAAATTCCAAGAAGGTTTAAAAGAACGTTTTGTAGAGCGCGATGGCATGTACTTTACCCAAGAGCAAGTGGAAGAATACGAGCGCAAAAAAGCAGAAGTTCCAGAGTTCATCCAAATGAGTTTATTTGTCGGTTCAGAACAAGATGCCGTTTATTGGTTACGCCAATTGTTAGAGAAAGAGCGTAGAACAGAATCAGATTTACATCCATTATGGATGCGCGAAGTAGCGGGTAACATGCGCAAAGGCGATACCTTACCAGAGATGCGCCAAATATTAGAAGAAAATTTCTTAAAAGACGATACGGGGAAATGGTATGTACCGGATGCAGAAAACGAAGCCGATTTAGAGAAACTAAGAAACAAACGTTTATTAAAAATATTCGAAGACTATAAAACAGAAGCAGCCAAACCAAAAGGGAAGCTAAAAGAAGTACGTGTAGAAGCTTTACGTGTAGGGTTTAAACAATGCTACCAAGACAAAGATTTTAAAACGATAGTAACCATAGGCGATCGCATTCCAAATAACCTATTAATGGAAGACGAGGTCTTATTACAATTCTACGATATTGCTGCTGCTAAAATCTAAATTCTACAATGCTGTATCAAAATCAACCATGCGAACTCATAGGAACAAAAGAGGTATTCGGGCATAAAATTGCCTGGATACGTCTTTTAGAAAATAACACATTCATAGAAGTTCCTTTTCAAGAACTACAAGAAGACGAGCAAACCATCCACCTGCCACATATTCGTTATGTGGCTTTGGCGGCTAAGATAAAAGATGAGGTTGCCAAGAAAAATATCCTTGCACCTTACGAAAGCAGTTTGGTGCCTTTGCCACATCAAATCTTAGTGTTAGAGAAAGTAATGCAAGCCGAACAAAATCGTTTCATGCTGGCAGATGAAGTGGGTATGGGAAAAACCATAGAAACAGGACTAATCCTGAAGGAATTAAAACTTAGAGGGGAAATCAAACGGGTATTGGTTATCGTTCCCAAATCCTCTATGCTGCAATGGCAAGCCGAGTTAAAAGAGCATTTTAACGAGGTTTTCCATATCTACGATTCAGAAATGATTACTTCTTTAGCACGTACTTTTTCAAACATCAACGCCGATGAAGAGTTTAACTTTTGGCGTCAACACCACCAAGTCATTGTTTCTACCGATGCGTTAAAACCATTAGACCGTAGACAAGGCTGGACACAAGAGCGCATAGACGAATACAACCGTTACCGTATGGATGCGGTTCTGAATGCCGATTTCGATTTGGTGATTATAGACGAAGCACACAAAATGGGTGGAGCCAATGCCTTAGTTTCAAGGTATGTATTGGCGCAAGAATTGTGCAATGCTGTACCAAATGTTTTGTTATTAACGGCAACCCCACATAGAGGGAAAGCAGATCATTTCAGACGTATTTTACAATTATTAGATCCGGATGCCTTTGCTGGTGATGGTTTACCTGAAATTTCAGAACTTGAACAATACGTGATTCGAACAGAAAAAAGAAATGCAGTCGATTACGAAGGGAATAAATTGTTCAATGAACGATTCACCTACAAATTGGATGTGTTGCTGGATATAAACAAACATGCCAAACAAATGGCATTGTACGAAGCCGTAACCCAATATGTCATCAAAGGATTCAATACGGCTAAACGTACTAAGAATAAGGCAACAGGCTTAATTATGATTCTTTTCCAACGTTTGGTAAGCAGTTCTACTTTAGCCATTCTATCCGCAATGGAAAAGAGATTATACCGTTTGCAAAATAATTTGTTAGAAGCAGATAACGATTGGTCAGATGATTATGAAACGGCTACTGAAGAAGAATTAATCGACTTAGATTTTGAAGGAATCTATTTTAATGCTTCAGATGGTTTAGAAGATGAAGAAGCGATTTTAGTTCAATTAATCGCTCAAGCAAAAGAGTGTTTAGCAACAGAAATTGATGCCAAAGCGGAAGCACTATTAAAGAAATTTGAAGCCTTACAACAGGAAAAAAACGACACCAATCTCAAGATTTTGGTGTTTACAGAATTTAGAACGACACAAAAAATGTTAGTGGATATCTTTTCTAAAAAAGGATATCAAGTGGCATTTATAAACGGAGGTCAAGATTTAGATGAACGTAAACGCGCATTGGTTTCTTTTAAAGCAGATAAACAAATTCTTATAGCAACAGATGCTGCGGGGGAATCGTTGAACATGCAATTTTGCCACGTAATTTTCAATTACGATTTACCTTGGAATCCCATGATGATCGAACAACGTATTGGCCGTGTAGACCGTATCGGACAAAAACATCCTGTACAAGCCTTCAATTTACTAACCAACAACAGTGTAGACCAAAGAGTTTATGAGGTAATTGAAGAGAAGCTTAGCAATATTTTAGAACAATTTGGGATTGATAAATCATCGGATGTATTGGATTCAGCGATTGATATGAAAAAGGTCAATCAATTGTATTTACAAAGTTTATTAAATCCAGAACGATTTGATTTTGCAAGTGATAGATGGATTCATGAGATTAAAAGTAAATTAAAAGAGTTTAAATCTACAGAAGGTATTTTACCTTTAGTTCAAGAAGAAGAAATTGAGTATAAAAAAGCAGCGGATGTAAAACACAGTCCATTGCCTATTTGGTTAGAAAATTTATATACCACTTATGCGCAAATTAAAGGTACTTCTTATACTACAACGACTTTAGGTTATGCTATTTTAGGTGAAAATGGGCAAAAGAAGAAAATTACTTTTGATCCAGAAGTAGCTTTAAATAATCCAGATGTAGAGCATATTACCTTACAGCATGACACTGTAAGAAGTTTATTAAATCAACTTTCTGAATTTTCTATCGAGAAAGGCATTCCTGTTGTAAAGTCGAAAGAATCAGATGAAACTTCTGGTTATTGGAGTTTATGGCAAGTAAGCGCTAAAAATCAGTTAGATCAAAAGTTAGATTACATCAGTTGTTTTGTGGCAGATAATGGCAAACAATATACGGCTTATGCCAACGATATTTGGTCAAGATTAATGGGCTTAAACGATAATTTTTCGTTTCAATCTACTTTACACCCTGAGAATTGGCAAGATATCCAAAATAAAGTGAATGAGGTATTATACGAAACATTCAAAAAATTAGAAGCGGAATTGATTGAAAATTTGGATAAAAAATTAAAAAATAAAGAAAACGCTTACAACGTACAAAAAAGAAGAATTGAGAAAATAGGAATTGAAAACATTAGAGAATCTAAACTAAAACGTTTAGACCAAGAACACAACAACTGGTTATCAAAAATGAAAGAATATCGTAATGTTATTCCTGGTTCTAAATTATTGATGACAATACGCATAGATGGAGAATAATTTCATATACCAAATCGCAAAGGATTTAAAATCTTATCATTCAAAAGTTCTTCGTGTCGAAAATTCTGATGGATTTTTAAAACGTAAAGATATCATTGCTGCTTTAAAGAATTTTGGTATTGAAGTAGTATGTGGAACCAATTTAGAGTTACGCATCCAATATGAATTGAGAAATGAGGAAGAATATTGTGTTTTGATCAGTGAAGATAATAATGGTTTTTTACCAGATATTACAGCAAATTCTTCTGCATTAATATGGTCTTTAGAGCATTATTTCAATTTTTTACATGTACCATCTATAAAGGATTTAGATATAAAATTATTGAATAAAATTTTCAAACAAGAGGTTTTTATTCCATTAAATAAAGCAGATACTGTAAAATTAATTGAAAAATTACGTTCAGAAAGCCTCATAGAAAACGAGGACGAACAAGAAAATCAATTAGTTGAAATTATTAAAGAAACACTAGCAGATACACCCATTAATTGGAATACCATTGCACGTGATATAGCTGAGTTAATCAAAAGAACTATCAAAAAGGGAACTTTAAATAAGTATGCCGAACTAATTACAGAAGTAAATGAATCTTTCCAAGTAGAATTGGAAGTGAATTATAAGCACATTAAAAATTCGAGTGCTGTAAAGAAACCTAAAATAGTATCTAAAGTTTTAGATCATTTAGCTTTTAATTATATAAAGGACAAAATAGCATTAATTGTAGTCGATGGATTAGCCTATTGGCAATATGTATTGCTGAAAGAAAAGTTAGATGTTGAAGCTACTGAGCAAACCATTTATTCGTGGATTCCTTCTATTACACAACTTTCAAGACAAGCAATTTTCAGAGGATCTAATCCTTTAGTGGAATATAAACAGGCTCCTGCAAATGAAAGAAAAATGTGGGAGAACTATTGGATATCAAAGGGAATTCCTAAGCATCAAATCACCTATTTTCATAGTGAAAGCTTAGAAGAAAATAACCTAAACTATTCTAAAATTGCGGTTGTATATAAAGAGTTAGACGATAAAATGCACAGTTCCGATGATTATAAGGATTTATATGATTTGACAATGAATTGGATAGAGAAAACATCACTATTTAATGACATAGAGCTATTAATAAAAAACAATTTTAAAGTATTTTTGACAACCGATCACGGCAATATAGAAGCTAAATCTTGGAGATCATTAGTGGGGAAGGAAAAATTAGGTACCAATAAATCAGGTAGTCGAAGCGAAAGACATATTGAATATACAGATACCTGGTTAAAAGATGAACTATTCAATAATAACCCAGAACTTATAAATTTTGTAGTATCTGAAGAGAATGCACTCTATTTTAAAAATAACCTAAGCTTCTCTAACAAAGAAACTTTAGTAACGCATGGAGGAGCACATGTTTTAGAAGTGCTTATTCCATTTATAGAAATTAAAAATAATGAAGAGTAAATCAATAGATATCAATCAGCGTATACCTTTAGATGCTTTACATGTTGCATTACAGAGCTATCTTGGTGGGGAGTATGATGAGCAATATATCTTAGAACAATTACACCTTGATTTTACAGGAGAGAATAGAATTAAAAAGTCATTACGAATCATCAATAAAATAATTTTAAAAAATCCCTTAGTACCTTATGTAGATCAACATAAAGAAGAGATTTTGAATGTTTTGAAAAGAAAAGATGACCGAAACTTAATATTAATTGCTTTATTAAATGCATCGTTCCCATTTTCATTTGACGTATTACGTACTTTCGGTAAATATTTAGCGGTACAAGACTTAGTCAATACAGAAACGATTTCTAAAAGCATTTCCAATGTATATGGTGGAAATAGAGCCACTGAAATTGGATTATATAGCGTTATACCAATGTTTATTGAAGCTAATATACTCAATAGACCCAAGCAAGGTTTATACGAATTAAATAAGCAATTTCATTGTACATCTTCCCTAAGCATAGATTTATACAAAGAATCATTAAAATTCAACGCAGAATTAAATTCATTTATCTGGGATGAGTATTCGGAACCGTATTTGATTTTTAGTAAAAATTATTAGTATAAATATTTCTAAAAGGAGCAAAAATTTGCTCCTTTTTTATTTCCCTAAAATATTGTAAGTTAGTTGTATACATTCAGTACCGATAACTCTAATTAATCACGATGAAATATGCAGCAACTAACGATAAACCTAATACCATTAGAGATCAATAACGCTACTTTACAATGTAGCTTTTATACAGAGAAGTTCGAAGGTTCATATCCATTACACAGAAGCGAATTACCTTGCGAATTATGGGATAATCATAAAGAAGAAATAAAAGATAAATTTTACTATACTTCCTTTGAAATCGGGCAAGATGCAGCATTCACCACAACCATAGATTTATCCAAATCAACCAAATTTGCGAAGCATTATTATACGCAACAGCTATTGCGTTATATTTCGCCATTGGTAGATGCGGTAAAACTAAACTTTGTAAAAGACATCGAAGTTTGGATGAAGAACACCCAACTATCTAAAACAGAGTACACCACTTACGATAAATACACGTTAAAAATAGAATATTCATACCTCATCAATAACTTAGCGTTATTAATAGCGTATGATGGCGTATCTAAGGTAGCTACACAATCCATCAACACATTTAATATTCCAACCCATCATTTCAAAAAAGTAATATTCAGAAACGAGATTTTAAGTTTCGATAAACTACATAACGAAGCAAAATTACATTTGGAAGAAGTATATCCAGTGCTAAACATCGGACTAAAAAACATTTTAGGAATAGAACATACGATTGATAAATCAACCAACAGATACAAAACCTATTATCAGTTAATCAATGATTTTAAGAAGAAATATGTAAACAACAGCACATTAAGTTTTATAAATCCATCAGATAACTTTTACCCAATACCAGCCGAAAAGGTATATGCTACGCATTACCATTCCAATAATTTAAGGTTTGGCACAAATAGCGAAATAGATCCAAAAATCGGCATCAAAAAGTTTGGGCCTTATCAACCAAGCCCACATCAACACGTGAAGTTCTTTTTTATATATCATCAGCCTGATAGACAAGAATATGTAAAACCTTTATACACTTATTTTACCGAAGGTTATAAAACATTTTTTCCGCCATTAGCTAAACATATTTGTCAACCATTCCATATGGATAAAGACAACAGCTTAGCGTATAAGGACATTAAAACAGCTTTAGTAGAATTAAAGCAACATCTCATACATTTCAAAAAAGAACCCAATACACGATATGTAGCCATCTATGTGAGTCCTGTTCATAAAGAATCCGAGCAAGATGTACAGTTGTATTACCAAATCAAAGAGGAGTTATTAAAACAAGATATTTCCTCACAAGTCATATATAAAGAAAGCATCAAAAACAATTATTTCGGAGCATTCTTAGAGAACATTACACCCGCTTTATTAGCCAAAATAGACGGTATTCCTTGGCGTTTGGATAGAGAGCTAAAGCAAGAATTAATCATTGGTGTAGGAGCTTTTAAATCGGCTCAATTCAACACACGTTATGTAGGCAGTGCATTCTGTTTTAATAACAAAGGAGAATTCAAAGGATTTGATTGTTTCAGAAACAACGAAATAGATTTAATAGCAGGTGCAATAGGAAAGCAGGTGCTAAAATTTGTTATAGATAATAACAACCAAGCCGAACGATTAATTATACATTATTACAAACCAATAGGAAAGGATGAACTAGATCCAATTCAGCAAACATTAAAACGATTAAACCTAGATATTCCAATCATTATTATTTCTATCAACAAAACAGAATCATCAGATTATGTAGCATTTGATACCCAATCACCAGAATTAATGCCAATAAGTGGAACAATATTGCAAATAAGCAAACTCAAATACCTATTATACAACAATACAAGATATTCAGTAGAAGGCAAACCAATAGCATATCCATTTCCAGTAAAATTAGCATTATACTGTACAGACAAAGATTATTTAGAGAACGTCAACAACGTAAAAGAATTAATAGACCAAGTCTATCAATTCAGCAGAATGTATTGGAAATCGGTAAAGCAACAAAACTTACCTGTAACCATCAAATACCCAGAAATGGTAGCACAAATATTCCCACATTTCGAAGGAGATAAACTTCCCGACTTCGGAAAAAACAACCTGTGGTTTTTGTAAATGTAATTTACTGACAAAGAAATAATATCTTGTATATTTATAGATTTAATCTCCAACTAAATGATTGTGAAAAATAATGGGAAATATTGTCAATAGTATTAATGACCAAATACAAAAATTTAAAGATAGAAAGTTAAATATAAGCTGTTACGAAGAAAGTAAGCTTAAAGAAATACTATTGGATATAGGATATTATAGATTAGGATTTTATTGTTATTACTATTATGATAAAAACAAAAATGAATTCGATCAAAATATTAAAATTTCAGATATTGTCAATCTATATTATCTAGATATTGACTTAAAATATTTACTATTAAAATACATTAATCGTATTGAAATTAATTTTAGAACAAAGTTGATTTACTATGTATCAATGAAATATAAAGATAATCCATATTGGTACGTAGATGAAAATATAATGAGTGAAGAATATGTAAAGGATTTTAAAGAGAAGATTTATACTGAAAAATTCAAAACAGAAAATTTAGCTTTAAAAAAACATCACGAAAAACCTACAAGTGGAGATTATGCACCTTGCTGGAAAGTATTTGAGTATTTAACTTTTGGTTCGATAATAACGATTTTTAATAATATTAAAGATGAGGAAGTCAGACAGAGAGTTTGTGATAAATATAATATTAAGCATTTAAATAAGTTCAATTTGCTTTTAAATTCAGTTAGATTAATTCGTAATATTTGTGCGCATAGTGGTGTATTATTTGATTATTCATTGCCTAAAAGTGTTAGTACAATACCTCAAATAAACTTTAATAAAGGCGATAGAAATTCTTTAGATACATCGATAAAAATAATAGGTTTTTTTATTGAAAATATTTCAGTGAATCGCTATCAAGATTTCCAAGATGAAATTAAAGACTTTTTTGAAACTAGAAAGAAAGATACTGTATTAGCATCAGTGATTAAGGATAGAATAAAATATTTAGATTAAAATATACTACTTATCAAATTATTTGTATATTTGCACTACAAAGTGCCTCACTCGACAAGCTCATTTGGTGCACTATAAAAAAATATTCAGCTCGGTTTTTATAGCCGAGCTTTTTTTATGTCTACAATAAAACGGCTTTTAGGTTTCGGATAAATTGAAGTTTTGTCCATTCTAATCTATGGATATAAGTAGTAATTCTTAATTATATACTATTGTTTCATCAAATATTATATCGTAATATTGCAATGATAATAAATCAATAATGGGAATAACTAAATCGGAAATATTTACAGACGAACAAAATAAACTAGCTACTTTATTCAAGGTATTAGGACATCCTGCTCGTGTGGCTATTATTCAGCATATTATCAAACAGAATGCGTGTATCTGTACGGATTTGGTGGATGAATTAGGTTTGGCACAAGCCACCATTTCTCAACATTTAAAAGAATTAAAAAGTATCGGAATTATTCAAGGTTCCATCGAAGGAAAATCGGTTTGTTATTGTATTGATGAAAAGGTTTGGGCTGCAATTCAAAATGAATTTTCTAACTTTTTCAATCAAAATGTCAAAATAGAGAAATGCTGTTAAGGCGTTTTTTTTGAAATAAACCATCGTAATATTACGATTAATAAATAATATAAGAATATGAAACTTTCAGAAATCAAAGAAATCTTACCAACATTAGAAAATGTTGAATTTCAATTAGAGGATGCTACTTTCGTGCCAGAGCATTTCCACGTTACAGAAGTGGGAGAAATCACAAAGAAATTTATTGATTGTGGTGGAGTTATTAGAAATGAAAAAGTAGTAAACTTTCAACTATGGAATGCTGATGATTACGAACATCGTTTAAAACCAGGTAAATTATTAAACATTATTCGTTTATCCGAAAATAAATTAGGAATTGAAGATGCCGAAATCGAAGTAGAATATCAGTCGACTACAATTGGTAAATACGATCTTGAATTTAATGGAAAACATTTCATTTTAAAAAATAAAAAAACAGCTTGTTTAGCCGAAGATGCTTGCGGTATTCCCGTTGCAACTGAAAATAAATTTAGAGTAAAAGAAGAAAAATCTTCTTGTTGCACACCTAATTCTGTATGTTGCTAATATTATATTTTTGTCTATAAAAATCAATATGGATCAAAAGATACAAATTAAGGAAATTGCGAAATTATTTTTTAAACTCGGTGTAATTGGATTTGGTGGCCCTGCAGCTCATATTGCTATGATGCAAAGAGAAGTGGTCGTGAAACGGCAATGGATGAGTGATCAGCATTTTTTAGATTTATTAGGTGCTACCAACCTCATTCCTGGGCCTAATAGCACTGAAATGGCAATTCATATCGGTTATGATAAAGGTGGATGGAAAGGTCTATTAGTTGCCGGTCTATGTTTCATATTTCCAGCAGTTTTGATTACCGGAATTTTCGCCTATTTCTATCAGAAGTACGGACAAATCCCAGAGGTTTCACCTTTTTTATATGGAATAAAACCTGCCATTATTGCAATTATAATTGGTGCCGTTTATCCATTGTTTTTAAAAGCGATAAAGAATGTTTACCTAGGTGTTTTAGCAATTGCTGTATTAGTCTTATCACTTTTAGGTATCAATGAAATTTTTTTATTAGTTGGAGCTGGCTTTTTTATGCTTTTAGAAAAAAAATTTCGCCAACTTCACTCCATGAAAAGCTTTGTTCCTTTAGCTTTATTTCCTTTATTTAATGGATCGTTTCTGTCGACGATAAACCAATCCTTATTTTGGACATTTTTAAAAATAGGATCAATTTTATACGGAAGTGGCTACGTTTTGTTTGCTTTCTTAGATACCGAGTTGGTAGATAAAGGATTACTCACGCGAATACAACTGATGGACGCAATTGCGGTTGGACAATTTACTCCAGGACCTGTTTTTTCATCTGTAACTTTTATTGGATATCAAATCAACGGACTTTCGGGTGCTATTGTATCTACTTTAGCCATTTTTCTACCCTCATTTATTTTGGTTGCATTGATACATCCTTTAATGAAGTTTATAAGAAACAATGATTCATTTAGTACTTTTTTAAATGGGGTCAATGTAGCGTCTGTAGCAATTATCCTATCAGTATGTATAGTTATGGGGAAAGAAACTATTACCGATTGGAGAACTATTGTTATTGCGTTGATTAGTGCTGTAATAGTTTTTCAATTCAAAAAAATCAATAGTGCTTTCATTGTATTATTGGGTTCCATACTAGGCTACTTAATTATTCAATTTTAAACTAATGCAAAAACAATTATTTAACACTATTCAGAATGATGTTCTGAATCAAGAAATTTGTGAAGACAGAAAAGTAGTTTTACAACCTTTAGTTTTTTACATTCAAGAGAAAGTCAATGATAAGCAGACAATAAATCTCAACTTCATTTGCTCGCACAATTCACGCAGAAGTCATTTAGCACAGATATGGGCACAATTCGCTGCTGCTTATTATAATATCCAAAATATCAATTGTTATTCAGGTGGTACACAAGAAACAGCATTGTTTCCAAAAGTAGCTGAAACACTAAGCATTCAAGGCTTTCAAATCTTTAAAATTGCAGATAGTAATAATCCTATTTACGCCATAAAATTTGATGAAAATTGTTTACCAATTATAGGATTTTCTAAGAAGTATGATGATGCATACAATCCAATTTCAAACTTTGCTGCAATTCTTACTTGCTCCCAAGCAGATGATGGTTGTCCTTTCATTGCAGGTGCAGAAAAGCGAATCCCAATAACTTACGAAGATCCTAAAATATCGGATGGTACTACCAATCAAACAGAAGTTTACCAACAACGAAGTATCGAAATAGCAACCGAAATGATGTATGTCTTTTCTCAAATAATTAAATAAATAGTATTACATTTTCTGAATGATTATATTTTTAGTTGCATACTTTGTTTCTATCCATTGTTGCAATTTATTTTCATCAATTAACTTTTCTGATTGGTAAAGAATTATTTTATTATTTGATATACTATCTGAATATTGATTGAGTGTACCAAAGTAAATTTGACTAATATCTGGAAATAAAATTTTTATTTCTTTCTCCAGTATGCTATCTCCAAATGTTTTAGCTTTTAGCAATTCGTTAAGTTGCTGTATTTTCAAATCCTTTTCTGTTATATCACTTTGGTTTTTATTGAGTTCACTTAAAATTTCTTGTTTTAAATCTGCGTTATTTTGTCGAACAGTAAACGTTGTATTATTAATACCATAATCTTCCAATTTGGTATTATATCGTGCTATTTCTAAGCTATCTAATTGTTGAGACAAGAAAGCAAGTTCTATTTTTTTAGGCTTACTTCTGAAATTGACATTTTTATAAATTACGGTATGCCCATTATTTAAAAATTCATTTTGAATAAACGTTTCTACATTCTGCGTAAATTTCTTTTCTTGAAGCAAGTTATACGCTAAGTAAAAACTTGGTATAATCAGTAAGCTCATGACTACTGAAATGCTTATTCTAACTTTTTTATCCAATGAAGGATTTTGAGTTTGTACTGGTTTATATTTTAAATATTTTAAAACAATAAACGTAGACAACGCAATGAAAAAACAATTGATACTATACAAATATAAAGCTCCAACTAAAAATTTAAAATTTAGTGTAGCCAATCCAAATCCAGCTGTACATAATGGTGGCATCAAAGCAGTAGCAATAGCTACACCTGGTATAGGATTCCCTTTTTCTACACGTGTTATGGATACTGCACCAACGATTCCACCAAAAAATGCAATTAATACATCGTATATGGTTGGAGATGTTCTGGCAAGTAATTCGGATTGTACATCTTTAAATGGACTTAGATAAAAATATATACAGGATACGATAAGTCCAGCTATTGTAGCAATAAATAAGTTTTTGGCTGATCGCTTAAGTAAAGAAAAATCATACGTAGCTAATGCAAAACCAGAACCGACTATTGGACCCATTAATGGTGATATTAACATAGCTCCTATAATGACTGCTGTGGAATTTACATTTAATCCTATAGATGCAATTAATATCGCACAAGCTAAAATCCATAGATTAGCTCCTTTAAATGATATATTGCTTTGTACGTCTTCTTTAACTTTATTCTTATCTTCTTCTCCACTTTGTAGATTAAATAATTGATAGATCTTGTTCATTGTGTTTCACATAAGTATTAAAATTATTTATCAATTCTATTTTCTGATTAGTAATATTTTCGCATAAATTTATAAATATCATTATTTGATCCATAAATTACTAAAACATCATCACGTTCAAGTACTGTTGTTGACGATGGAAATCCTTGTACCTGTGGTACTATTTTAAATTGACCTAAAAAACTTGTTTCTTGTTTATTTTTAATAACAGTCATTACCAATATATTGTATTTCTTTTTAAATTGAATCTCATCAAAACTTAATCCTACAAGTTCTTTGGGTACTATAACTTCTATGATACTATATTCCTTATTAAGTTCAAAAGAATCTATAATTCCTTTTGTATTTAGTTTTTTAGTCCAACGTTCGGCAGATTCCTCTTCAGGTCGTATAATTTGATCTACACCTATGGCATGTAATACATTTTCGTGGACATTATTTATTGATCGACTTATTAAACGATTAACTTTTCTATTTTTAAAATTAGCTGTCGCCATAATATTAGAGCCTTCATTTTCACCTATAGTAATTAACACCATATCAGTGTTATTCAAGGGTAATTTATTAAGTGCAACTTCATCGGTTGCATCCAAACAAATAGTATGTGACAATTTATCTTTATACGATTCTACACGTTCCATATTGGTATCAACTCCAATCACCTCATGCCCCAAAGCTGTCATTTTAGTACCTAATGATGCTCCGAAATTCCCTAATCCAATGATAATTAATTTCATGTATTTTATATTAAAATATCCCCCGTAGGATATGAATAACGAGAAGATATGGTTTTCTTAAAAAATGCTGTTAAAATGGTGATCATAGAAACTCGTCCTATAAACATAATTATAATTAATACTATCTTACTAGGATCGCTCAATAATGGAGTAGTATTTAATGATAATCCAACTGTTGAATAGGCAGAAAATACTTCGAATGCTATGTCTATTAATGGTAATTGATAATCAAACTTTGAAATTAAAAATACTCCAATTCCTATAACTAGAAAAGACAATGTTATTGTTGCAAATGCCTTTTGCACTATAGAATCACTGATTTTTCGGTTATATATTTCAATGTTTTGTTTCCCCCTTGCGATATTAATAAAATTTAAAATAGCAATGGCAAAGGTACTTGTTTTTATCCCACCACCTGTAGAGGTAGGTGAGGCACCAATCCACATCAAGAGTAATATCATGATAATTGTAGAGAATTGCAATTGCGAAAAATCTATCGTATTAAACCCAGCAGTTCGTGTGGTCATACTAATGAATGTAGCAGATACAAATTTGCCTATTCCTGTATGATTATTAAGCGTATAATAAAATTCTTCAAAATATATAATAATCGTAGAAATGAAAAGAATAATCAATGAAGTCATTAAATTTACTTTTGAACTTAATGAAAATACCCAACTTTTTTGTTCTTTACGATTATGAAATATACTTGCTATAGTTTTGGTAATAAAATAAGAAAAATAGCGAAGTATATTTACTAAAATAGGAAACCCTATTCCTCCTAAAAATATAAGTAATATTACAACTATTTGCAATGGATAATTATAAATAGTTACTTCATGCATCAATCCATTTGGTAAAGTAGAAAAACCAGCATTACAAAACGCCGATATAGAATGAAATAAAGAATGAAAAGCCTTGTCTAAAAAGCTAATCTCTAATTGATCTAAAGATAAATATATACAAACCGCACCTATCAATTCTATACTGAATGTTAGATAAATTATACGTTTAATAAAAGAAAACACCTCGCTAAAGGCATCATTATTTGAAATATTTCCTAAAGTAATTTGATATTCAAAAGAACTATTTCCCTTAAAAAAATATGCGATATAAGCTGCAAATGTTAAAATCCCTAAACCCCCTAATTGAATGAGTAGTAATAAAATAAATTGACCAAAAGTAGTAAAAACCTGAGAAACATCCATAACACTTAAACCTGTAACACATACAGCACTAGTTGAGGTAAATAATGCATCCAAAAAAGTTATTGAGGTTTTAGTTGCTTTAGGCAATAATAACAAACAAGCTCCTAATATTATTAATCCAATAAAACTTATTATAAAAAGTTGGGGTGGTGTTATGTAACTTCTTTTAAATGTAAAATTTGGTGTAGCAAATTCGCGTAATAGTTTTAAGATTATTGCAAATAAGATATACTTACTAACAAAATGTATAGAGTATTCGGTAAATTGTATATATATACAATACGTAATAAATAAAACACTTAATAGATCGAAAATTAAAACTCTTGCTATGATTTTATCTTTGATATAAAAGTATTTAACAACTGTTTTAATAATTCCCAAAAATAAAATAGTAGCAAAAAATAAATTAACATATGGATGATAATGTTTAGGAAAACCAAATCCTAACATAGCAATGATGGTTACAATTGCAACAATAAAACTCCATTTAGTTAGCAGATTAAAAATTCTAGAACAAAAAAAGCGTGTAAGCATCGTTAATTTTATTTATTACTTTTTCTCAAAATTATGTAACCTAATATTCCAGAAATTATTGATGCTAACAAGACTGACAATTTTGCTTCTTCAATTAAAACTGTATCCGTAAAAGATAAGTTTGAAATAAATATAGACATAGTAAATCCAATACCAGCTAATAAACCTAAACCTATTATATGTTTAAAATTACTTCCTTCAGGTAACTGACCTATTCCAAATTTGTAGCAGAGAAAAGTACTCATTACAATTCCTAGTGGTTTACCAAGTATTAAGCCCATTCCAATACCCAATCCTAATGGAGCAGTTAATCCTTCTAGCATTTCATTTACAATAGTTATATTAGTATTTGCAAAAGCAAAAATAGGTATGATTAGGAAATTGACAGGCTTTACTAAAGCATGCTCTAGTCGTTCTAGCGGTGATTCTTCATCAGTATCATTTGTCGGTAAAGTCATAGCTACTAATACACCCGCTATAGTAGCATGTATTCCAGAATGATGTACAAAATACCAAATAAATAAACCTGGAATAAGATAAAGATATGAATTTTTAACATTAAGTCTATTCATTACAACTAAAATAGCCAAACCTACACCCGCGTATAATAAATAATGCACATCTATACCTGAAGAATAAAATAATGCAATGACTAGAATCGCAATTAAATCATCTACAATTGCTAAAGCAGCTAAAAATATCTTTAAACTAAATGGTATACGCTTATCTAATAATGATATTACAGCTAATGCAAAAGCAATATCTGTTGCCATAGGAATTCCCCATCCACTTGCGGTATCTAGACCTTTATTAAACAATACATATATCAGCGCAGGTACAATAGCTCCACCAACTGCTGCCAAAATTGGTAAAACAGCTTTTTTAGGGGATGATAATTCTCCTTCTACTATTTCACGTTTGATTTCCAAGCCTACAAGTAAGAAAAATATAGCCATTAACCCATCATTAATCCACATACTTGTGCTATATTTTAAATGAATCCAATTATTTTCTATACCAAATTCATAGGTTAGCAAATTCTTAAGCGTATCACTAAAAGGAGAATTAGCTATTACTAAGGCTATAATAACACATAAAAAAAGGAGGAATCCTCCAAAATTACTCGATTTTACAAACTCTTTAAATACCTTTAAATTAATCAAATTAGACATACATAATAATGTTGAATGAATTCGCAAGATATAAAATTACACCTTCTTATCCCAAGAAATCGGCTTTTAAGTTTCGGATATATTGAAGGTTTGTACTTTCTAATCTATGGTACTGCCGCCATTTTATACTGTCATATTTTTTGCAATGTTCATTCGTCGGCTTTATTGCACATTGCTTAGTTT
>NZ_JAOCDF010000040.1:0-34186 GCF_029840775.1 Empedobacter sp. GD03865 | reverse complement strand
AAATAAGATGATAAACATTTACTAAATATTTAATACTTTCGTTTTAAAGTAGAAAAGGGTATAATGTTAAGTATTTGTAAATTGATTAACTTTTTTTTATATTTGTATTTAAATAACCTAAAATCTATCTTATGAATACGTGTCTTCAATGTAACCAAACTTTATTTGGTCGAAAAGACAAAAAGTTTTGTAACGATTTTTGTCGAAATTCTTATAATAATAATCTTAATCGTGATAAAGTAGAAATTGTACGAAATATTAACAACAGATTAAGAAAAAATAATCGTATCTTAAAAACTTTATTAGAAGAAGGAGCTCGTTCGGTAAATAAAAACGAATTGAGTTTGAGAAACTTTGATTTTAAGTACATTACAAATGTAGATGAATCAAAAAATGGCACAATTTTTTATGTGTACGATGTTGGATATCAAGAGTTAAACGAAGAAAATTATTTATTATTTCAGGAATAAATTTTTATTTTTTTATTGAAAAAAGCGCGTCAACATGTTGATGCGCTTTTATATTTTAACTAAATCTGTTCTTTTTTATACGTTATATTTTATGACTAATTTTTGTTGCGATTAAGTTTAACTTTCTAAAATAACTTAACTTTGTGCCAAGATGAAAAAAGATATCAATCAACTTGATCCGAAAGAATTTATTCTGATTAAAGGTGCAAAATTGCACAACTTAAAAAACATTGATTTAGCGATTCCAAAAAATAAATTAGTCGTGATTACTGGGATGTCTGGTTCTGGGAAATCTACTTTGGCTTTTGATACGTTGTATGCGGAAGGTCAGCGTCGTTATGTCGAAAGTTTATCGTCTTATGCACGTCAGTTTTTAGGAAAATTGGATAAGCCTCAAGTTGATTATATCAAAGGAATAGCGCCAGCAATAGCGATTCAGCAAAAAGTAAATTCTACAAATCCGCGTTCTACAGTTGGAACAACGACAGAAGTCTATGATTATCTAAAGTTGTTGTACGCACGAATTGGAAAAACATATTCACCGATTACAGGAGAATTAGTTCAAAAAGATTCGGTAACGGATGCGATTGATTATCTAAAAACTTTTGTGGCTGAAACTAAATTTATTCTTCAAATAAAATTGGTTGTGCCAGAAGAGCGTTCGTTTGCAGAACATTTGAATATTCTTCAACAGCAAGGGTTTACACGTTTGAGTGTCGATGGAAATCAAGTGAAAATTGAAGATTTAATTTCATTTAATTTTGAACCTCAACCCGAAAATGATATTCATCTTGTCATTGATCGTATCGCTTTGCCAACAGAGGACGAAGAATCTTTTTATCATCGTTTGGCAGATTCTATCGAGACGGCTTTTTTCGAAGGAAAAGGAGAAATAGCGATTGTAAATGTAGAAGATAATACGGTAAAATATTTCTCAAATAAATTTGAATCAGATGGTTTGATTTTTAATGAACCAACTATTCATTTCTTTAGTTTCAATAATCCTTATGGAGCTTGTCCAACTTGCGAAGGTTACGGGAAAGTAATTGGAGTTGAGGAAAATCTTGTCGTTCCAAATAAATCGTTGTCAATCTACGAAGATGCGGTTGTAGCTTGGAAAGGCGAGAAAATGGGCGAGTGGAAAAATCATTTTATCAAACT
Source organism: Empedobacter sp. GD03865 (assembly GCF_029840775.1). Lineage (NCBI taxonomy): Bacteria > Pseudomonadati > Bacteroidota > Flavobacteriia > Flavobacteriales > Weeksellaceae > Empedobacter > Empedobacter sp. GD03865. The sequence goes on along the minus strand of NZ_JAOCDF010000040.1, from coordinate 32,555 downwards.
TTCTCAAAAAGTAGATTTTCCAATTCATAAACCTTATTTTGAATTATCCGAAGAGCAAAAAGACTATTTGTGGCACGGAGATAACGACTGGGAAGGATTGGACGGCTTTTTCAAAATGGTTGAGGAGAATACATACAAAATTCAATATCGTGTAATGTTGTCTCGTTATCGTGGTAAAACAACTTGTCCAACTTGTAAAGGAAAGCGTTTGCGTAAGGAAACGAATTACGTGAAAATTGCGGATAAATCGATTAATGATTTGGTTGATTTACCTTTGAATGAGTTGAATGATTTCTTTACAAGTATTACATTTAACGAATATGATCAGCAAATTGCGGGTCGAATTATATACGAAATTAAGTCGCGTTTAACGTTTTTGTTAGATGTTGGTTTAGAATATTTAACGCTAAATCGTGCTTCGAATACGTTGTCTGGAGGAGAATCGCAACGTATCAATTTAGCAACTTCTTTGGGAAGTAGTTTGGTTGGTTCGATGTATGTGTTAGACGAGCCTTCGATTGGTTTACATTCGCGTGATACAGCTAAATTTATTACAATTTTACATCGTTTACGCGATTTAGGCAATACAGTGATTGTGGTAGAGCATGATGAAGATATCATGAAAGCTGCTGATTATATCATCGATATTGGTCCAGAAGCAGGAACAAATGGAGGTGAAGTAGTTTTTGAAGGAACCTATGATGAATTATTAAAAGGTGATACATTAACATCTAAATATTTGAACGGAAAATTAGAAATTGAAGTTCCTAAAAAACGTCTAAAATCTCCTAATTATTTGAAAATTATTGGAGCAAGAGAAAATAATCTAAAAAATATTGATGTTAAATTTCCTCTGAACGAATTAACCGTTATTACAGGTGTTTCGGGTTCAGGGAAATCTACGTTGATGAAAGATATTTTAGCACCAGCGGTTCAGCGTTATTTTGAGATTTTTGGTAATAAAATTGGTGATTTTGATGAGTTAATTGGAGATCTGAAACAATTGGAAGGAATTGAGTTAATCGATCAAAATCCAATCGGGAAATCTTCGCGTTCTAATCCTGTGACGTATGTAAAAGCTTACGATGATATCCGAAATTTATTTGCCAATCAGAAAGCAAGTAAAGTGATGGGATTTCAACCAAAACATTTTTCGTTTAATGTAGATGGCGGACGTTGTGATGCATGTAAAGGAGAAGGGACAATTACCATCGAAATGCAGTTTATGGCTGATGTAGAGCTGGTTTGTGAAGATTGCCATGGCGAACGTTTCAAGAAAGAAATCTTAGAAGTTAAATTCGAAGGAAAATCGATTTCAGATATTTTAAATCTAACAATTGATGAAGCAATTGACTTTTTTGCAACGCATCAGCAAAATAAAATTGTCGAAAAGCTGAAACCATTACAAGATGTTGGTTTGGGTTATGTAAAACTTGGGCAATCGTCGAATACGCTTTCTGGTGGAGAGGCACAACGTGTGAAGCTGGCTTTTTTCTTGACGAAAGGAGAAACGACAAATAAAACCTTGTTTATTTTTGATGAGCCTTCTACAGGTCTGCATTTCCATGATATTCAGAAGTTGATTAAAGCATTACGTGCTTTGATTGATTTGGGACATTCGGTTTTTGTAATCGAACATAATATGGATATTATCAAAGTTGCCGATTGGGTGATTGATCTTGGTCCAGAAGGAGGGAAGAAAGGCGGTTATTTGGTTGCCGAAGGTACGCCAGAAGAGATTGTCAAAGTAAAAGAGTCCTACACAGCTCAATTCTTAAAAGAGAAATTATAACAGAAATAAAATAAATTATTAAAACCGAGTTTAGTTCGGTTTTATTTTGCGTTACATTTTGGGTGATGATAAACAGGGAAATTGCACGAATTCGCAATAAAACACAATTCGTTTGCCTTTTTATGAAGTGAAAGCGCCAACTCGATTTGTGATGAATTAGAAATAATGATTTCAGGAAATAAATCTACTTTTATAATTTTTCCACTTCCATCAGGATTTATTTGCAATGTGGCCTCCGAATGATCTTGGTTAGAAATTACTTCGATTTTATGTTGTGTACAACAATATAAATACGACATCATATGACAAGAAGTCAAACTACTCAAAAGCAAATCTTCTGGATTGTATAAATTTGGATCACCTTTGAAAGTTTTCGCCGCAGAAACTTCTAAATCAGGTTTTCCTTCAATCGAAATGTAATGACTTTTTGTATAAATTCTGGTTGAAGAATCTGTTTGAGGCTCTTTCTTAATCCAATTTAGGGCAACTTTAAATAAATGATTCAAGGCTTAATTTTTATCAAAAATAATCTTTTCTAAAAGAAAAACACAACTGAGAATCCTCAATTGTGTTTTCAAAAAATGTTATAATTTATTTACTATTTACTTTCTTAAATAGACATTTCCATATTTCGAAGAAAATTCTTGCAATGGCTGTTTACCTACGTTTGCTGCAATTACAGAATGAAAATTATCTGATTTTATAGTTTTGATTGCAAAATCTAGATTCGTGTACATCTTCCCAAAAAAAGTTTCCACTTTTATTTCTCCAATTTGTTTTGCATTCATTGTTGCATCTACACTTCCATATGTTGATTGTGCGATAATTGGTGCATCAAAATTGATGACTTCAATTGTTCCATACGTTGACTCGATAGTCGTTTTCATATGTTCAGGAACTTTGATTTCCAATACAATATCCATTTGTACTCCTGTAGAAACCGAAGAAGATTTAATGTCATTTGCATCAATATATTTTTGATAGTCCTCTTTGGTTTGAAATTGTTTTTTCTCATTACCAAAAGTTGCTGTCACTTGATTTGGAATGTCTTCTAGTTTTACAACTTTGCCTTCGATGGTTTTTCCTTGACTGTTTTTGCTTTCAGTTAAGTTGAAATTCGAGTCATTTTTACCATTATTGATATTAACATTTCCAGAGATACTCACTTCGTTTTGTTTCCATGTTGTGATTTTAACGATTTGTGGATAATCAAATTTTAATGTTAATTCTTGACCTTTTTCAACTGAGAAATTCTTCTGAATTTTTGTTTGAGCGATTGATAAATTTGTCAATAAGCCCACTGCTAAAGATAAAATTACTGTTCTCATAACCCTCTCAAATATATTTTACTATAATCTGATCTGAAAAGGAAACTTGTCCCTCCGCCATTTAATGTTCCTGTTGCTTGATTGTTAATTTTTATCATTTCAGATGATTTATCAACTGTTTCTAATTTTAACGATAATTCAGGTGCAATCAAAATATCACCAAACGAAGTCGTTAATTTTACATTTGCTTTAGATGATTTCGGAATTGAAGCATCCACGTGACCATAGATAGATACAAGCGACAAAGGACCTTTTACATTTTGACTAAATTTAGCATCGATAGAACCATAAATCGTATTGATTGTTGCAGGTCCCGTTACATTTTCTAACACTACATTGTTGTAACTTGCAGTTGCTTCAACTTCATTTTCGATATTTTTGAATGTAATAGTACTTCCAAATTGAGATTGATGGTTAAATGAAATTGTTACACCTTTTGGAACTAAAATTTTGATATTTGGAGGCGTCATTTGTTGTAGTTGTTTTACCTCAATTACACCATTTTTTTCTACAACATTTATTCCTAAATCAGTGTTGTCCTCAAGTCCTAATGAGTTGATCGAGCGCAATCCTTTTGCTCTTTCGTCATTATCTCGCGATCTTGTTTTTGTAGAAAAAACAATTTCGTTTCCGTTGTAACCTTCTACTGTTACTCGTCCAAGATCAAGGTTCAATTTTCCTTTACTTACAGCTAATTTGTACGTTTTCGAATTATCTTCATTCGCACTTTTCGATTCATTTTGTGCAAAAGTGTACGTAGACATCATCATAAAAGATGCAGCTACCAAAAATATTTTTCTTATCATTTTTTGATTTTTTTGTTAATTATTATTTTCTAAAAAGAACCGCGTACGCTTCGTCTTTCACAAACGGTTTTGTTGTAGGATCCAAAACCATTTCTTGTAATTTATTTGTTAATTTCAAATCGATTTGATCGTTATTGATATGCGCAATCATTCCTATTAATTCCATTTGTACCATCGGATCATCTTGCTTCATAAAAAGATCTGTTAACTCTTTTGAAGCTTCTGATTTAGGTAATTTTGAAGCAAGTGCTTCGAGTGCATTTAGTCGCACAATTGTATTGTTGTCATTTAAAGCTAAGTGGTATAAACTCTCTTTTAAATTGTGATCAATACTTGGTAAATCAGCTATTTTTGCAATTGCATCAATACGATTACTTGTTGATTCTTGATCATTTAATGAACTTAAAATTTCATTTTTAAGATTTTCATCTATACCAATTAGTTCTTCTTTTGGTTGAACAATTTTTTCAACTTTTTTCTCTTTAGTAATCCTTACAAACTGAATTTCTTTTTCATTTTGTTCAGTTTTCATTTCAGTTGGATGAACAATTTCTGGTTGAATTTCTTCTACTTTTTTAACCTGTTTTTCTTTTACAATTTCAATTGTTTTTGGTGAATTTACTTGATCATTTTTTAAGAAAAAATATCCACCAACACTCAATAAAACAAGCGCAGAAGCAGCAATACTCCAATTCTGAATTCTCCATTTCTTAGGCTGTTCAATTACCAAAGTTTTTTCTTCCTGTTTAGGAATCTCAGCCTGAATTCTTTTCCATAATTCTGCAGAAGGTTCTTTGTTTTCAAAGGCTTCTCTGTTTTTTTCGATATGTTTTTTTAAAGAATCATTCATTGCAAACGGTTTGTTGTAAGGTTTCGTAAATTTTCTTTTTTGCACGATGATATTTACTTCTCACCGTGTTGTGGCTCAATCCCAAAAGTTGAGCAATGTCTTCTTGCGGCATGTCTTCGAACAGAAATAGATTCACAATTGTTCTTGTATCCGTTGGTAATTCTTCAATTGCTTGTTGCAATTCTTCAATTTTACCATCCAACATTTGTTTTTCTTCCATGCTTTCTTCGCTGTCATCAATAATATTTGCTCCAGCAACATCAGAAAAATAAACTTTGTTTTTTCGTAAATGTGAAATTGATTTATTAATCGCAACTCTACTGAACCAAGCACCTAAATTTTCGATGTTTTTCAACTTTTGAATATCAGAGAAAAGTGAAATAAAAATTTCTTGTGTCAAATCTTCCGCATCAGAAACTTCTGTGACCAAACGATAAACAGAATTGTAAACTGATTTCGAATAGCGATGATAGAGCTGAGTATAGCCAGCCTCTACACCAGATTCGCACCAATCTAATAGTTGTTTATCATTTATTGAAAAATTTTCTTTCTCCAAAATTTTCAAGGTTTCATTGTTGTTTCTATTGTATAGACGCAGCAAGTTTTTGAATGTTGCATCAATTTTTAAAAAAGTTTTTGAAATTTAACAATTATTGAATTATTCACCCTGATTTTCAGTGATAATAAGCAAAATTAAATTTCTAAAATTATCCTATTCATCTATATTCTTGATTATTTTTCTATTTTTGTTAGACACATAGTTAGTCGAAATTGAATATGAAAAAAATAGTTATCATCTTATCTTTGGTTGTAGGAGCCAAGTCTTTTGCGCAAGAAATTGAAGTCAAAAATCTTAAAAAACACGTTTATTTTTTGGCTGATGACAAAATGAAAGGAAGAGGAACTGGAAGTGAAGAAAATTTGAAAGCTGCAAAATATATTGCAAAAGAATTCAAAAAATATAAACTTCAACCTTTAGGAGAAGATGGATATTTTCAAGGATTTGAGGCGAAGGTAAAAAAGTAAAAGTTGTTGACAGTATTCGTTCTGCAAAAAATGTGATTGCTTTTTTAGATAATAAAGCGGAGAAAACGATTGTGATTGGTGCACATTACGACCATTTGGGAGAAGGAAAGCAAGGAAGTTCTTTGGCGAAAGATAGTTATGGAATGATTCACAATGGTGCTGATGATAACGCTTCTGGCGTTGCTGGTTTGTTAGAATTGGCAAGATTTTACAGTAAAAATAAAATGACAGAACCTGTTAATTTTCTATTCATTGCTTTTGGTGCAGAGGAATTAGGTTTGGTAGGGTCACGTTATTTTGTGAAACATCCAACGTATGATTTATCGAAAGTGCATTGGATGTTAAACATGGATATGATTGGTCGTTTGAACAAAGAATCTGGCGTTTCAATTATAGGTTATGGAACTTCTCCAACTTTCGAAACAATTTTTAATGAAATTAATCCGACTGATTTTGTTAAATTTTATACAGGTTATGAAGGTAGAGGCGGTTCGGATCAAACTTCGTTTTATGAGAAAGATATTCCAGTTTTATTTTTCCATACAGGCGGTCACGACGATTATCATAAACCAACTGACGATGCAGATAAAGTAGATTATGAATCGTTGAAAGGAATTCTTAATCTCGAAAAAGCTGTGATTGAAGGAAGTTTCAAAATTGAAACGATGCCGTTTAGAAGCACTGATAAAACTGAAAAATAATTGATAAAAATCTAAAATTATTTTTTTTCAATCCGTATTTTTGCAACAAATTTCAACGATTGAAAACGGATCTTTTATTAATCACACCACCTTTTACGCAATTAAATACACCATATCCTGGAACAGTTTATTTAAAAGGATTTCTAAACACACTTTCATATTCAACTTTTCAAGCTGATTTAGGTTTAGATGTTATCTTACAATTATTTTCAAGAAAAGGTTTAATTGATTTATTTGAATTTATTCAAAATCAAGAGATTGAATTAGGTGATAATAGTAAAAGAATGGTGATGTTAAGCGACGAATATATCGCAACTATTGATCCTGTTATCCGATTTTTACAAGGAAAAAATTCGACCTTAGCTGATTCAATTATTCAAGATGGATATTTACCAGAAGCTTCTCGTTTTGCAGAAGTTGAAGATTTGGAATGGGCTTTTGGTTCGATGTCTTTTCAAGATAAAGCGAAGCATTTGGCAACGCTATATTTAGAAGATTTATCGGATTTAATCATTGAGGCTGTTGATGAAAATTTTGGTTTTTCTCGTTATGCTGAACGTTTAGGAAGATCGGCAAATTCTTTTGATGAATTGTATCAAGAATTACAGAAAGACCCAACTTATATTGATAAAATTACACTTTCGGAATTAGAGAAATTAATTCAGAAAACGAATCCAAAAATGATTGGTTTTTCGGTTCCTTTTCCAGGAAATTTATATTCGGCTTTCCGTTGTGCGCAATATATTAAAGCAAATTATCCTGAAATTGTTGTGGACATGGGTGGAGGTTTTCCAAATACAGAATTGCGCTCTTTAAGCGATTCACGAGTATTTGAGTTCTTCGATTTTATTACATTAGATGATGGTGAAGCACCAACTGAGCAATTGTTAAAATATATCAACAATGAAGTTGAAGTTTCAGAGTTAAAAAGAACTTTTACACTTCAAAATAATCAAGTTTCTTATATCAATAATCAAACTGTTCGCGATTATAAATTTAGCGAAGTGGGAACACCAGATTATACGGATATCAAATTAGATCAATATATTTCTGTCATCGAAGTGGTTAATCCAATGCATCGTTTGTGGAGTGATGGGCGTTGGAATAAGCTGACAATGGCGCATGGTTGTTATTGGGGGAAATGTACGTTTTGCGATATTTCGTTAGATTATATCAAAATTTATGAACCAATTGCGGCGAAACAAATTGTTGACCGAATGGAAGAGTTGATTGAAACAACTCAAAATACAGGTTTTCATTTTGTGGACGAAGCTGCTCCGCCAGCATTAATGCGAGAAGTTGCGTTAGAAATTCTTCGAAGAAAATTGACTGTAACATGGTGGACAAATATAAGATTCGAGAAAAGTTTTACATATGATTTGTGTCGATTACTGAAAGCTTCGGGCTGTATTGCGGTTTCTGGAGGTTTGGAAGTCGCTTCGGATCGATTGTTGAAATTGATTGATAAAGGTGTAACAGTAGAGCAAGTTGCCGTTGTAAATCGAAATTTTACCGAAGCCGGAATTATGGTACATGCGTATTTGATGTATGGTTTTCCGACACAAACAAAGCAAGAAACGATTGATAGTTTGGAAATGGTGCGTCAAATGTTCGAATTAGGAATTCTTCAATCAGGATTTTGGCATCAATTTGCGATGACAGCACATAGTCCAGTTGGGTTGAATCCAGAGAAATATCAAGTAATTAATCATAGCACCGAATTAGGAACTTTTGCGAATAATGATATGATTCACGAAGAAAAATCAGGTTTAATTCATGATCAGTTCTCGTATGGATTAAAGAAATCATTGTTTAACTATATGCATGGTGTTGGTTTTGAATTATCACTGAATGAATGGTTTGATTTTAAAGTTCCGAGAACCTCAATTCAACCAAATTATATCGAAACAGTTTTGAATAATGAAACTTTTGTAACGTATAAACCAACGCAAAAAGTGGTTTGGTTAGGAGGTAAGCCACAAATAGAATTTGTAACGAAAACCAAAAAAGGAAAAACTTTTGAGAATGCTGTTTTACAATTTCATACCAAACAAGATTATCTTGAAATTGTTGTGGACAAAGAGATTGGTGAATGGTTGGTTGATTTTGTTCAATACTTGAAAGAAAGTCCAAAAGCAGTTTCTTATCAACAAATGAAACAAAGTTTTGAAGAAAAAATACAAACCGATTTTGAGATTTTTATTTATTCAAAACAAGCCGAAAAATTAAAAGAAACAGTTTTACTGATTGTATAAACATAAAAAAACCTTGAATTATTCAAGGTTTTTTTTTAGTAGATATGAATTTGTATCATTTTTGATTAAATGATTTTAAAGAATCATCAGAATTAAACATTCTTTGGTATAGAATCTAGTTCTTTAGTTTCTATAATGTTTGGAGCAACTTTTTTTAATAATGTACTACGGATTAGTATCAATATTTTTCATGTTTAATAAAATTAAAACATATATAGATTTTACTTTACTTTAACCAACTCTACACGTCTATTTTTAGCTTTATTTTCTTCTGTATCATTTGCTACCAATGGTTTTTCGGCTCCGTATCCTATAGCAGATAAACGTGTTTTATCAATACCTAAAGCAATTAGTTTTTGCATTACAGCATTTGCACGATCATTAGATAGTTTTTTGTTATGCTTAGCGTCGCCAGAATTATCAGTATGCCCTTCAATTGATATTTTTAATGTGTTATCTTTCTTTAAGGCATTTGCAATTTCAGTCACAATCTCATCACCTTCTTGCGTGATTTTTGCTTGATCAACATCAAAATTAATATATAAAATAGATTTTCCATTCTTAGTCAAATCCTCAGCAATTTCGTCTGCTGTTACTTTGGTGATAGTTTGCTTAAAGTCTGTTTCTTGTAGTACATTAAGCGAAGCACCAGCATTGTTAGAAAGGTATTGTATATATACATTTCCTTTATCTTTTGTACGTAATACCCAAAACTTCATATTTTGTCCAGCGTATCCCATATCACCTTCGCCTCCTTTATTCGGATCTTGTTTATTGTAACGCTCATATTCTTCTTTGGTTATTTCACCATCAAACACTTTAACAGCCCCGATAGATTGTAAATAATCAGCCATACTTTTTTCAAAGAAATGTTGCGAAAATTCTTCTCCTTGTTTAGGTGAAACAAAAGTTTTATACAACTTTCCTTCAAAAGGTGTCATAACACCGTTAATAGGAAAAAAACATATGTCAAATTGTTTTACCAAAGGTTTGTTCATTTCTTTTAAACCTTGTGGAAGATTTATGAAAGGAAAATCTCCAATATCAGCTGTTGAAAATGGAATTTTGCTGATGTCAAATCCATTATCAGCAACCGTGTTATCTTGTTTTTGATTAGTATCTACTATAACATTATCCGTTTTCTTTTCTTCTGTTTTGTTGTTACAAGAAACAATCAAAGTAGCAGCAATCGCTACAATAAATAGTTTATTCATCGCTGTTCAAATATTAATTTTATAGTATTATTTGAGATAAAAATACTATAAATTATTATCATACAGTTATTTATTTACGTAATTATTTTAATCTTTTATTTAGATCTTTATTAAAAGTCATCCTCTTTCATTCAAATTTGTTTAATATAATTCAATTGTCGTAAGTTGGTTACTTCAAACAAGTTATTTAGTATTTTTAGTCGATTTCAAAGCCCATATAATTAGTAAAGGTTGCATGAATAATCGTGCTAATCTTTTTTGATCTGTATCCAATCCAAAACCATCTCTTTTGTTTTTATATTGAGCCCAGTTTCCAGGAAAAACAGCCCCAAAAAAACAAGCTGCTATTTTTCCAACTATTTCTTTTTTACTATCTGGAGCTAAAACAATCGTACTACCCAAGGCTATTTCTGCAATTCCCGAATACACAACTGTGTCATCTTTGGGTAAAGGAACCCAATTTGGTACTTGTGTCTTGAATTCTTTTCTAGCTATAGTTAAGTGAGCAATTCCTGCTCCAATCAAAAAAGCTCCTAAGGTATATCGTGCGATGTTTTGTGTCGTGTTATTTTTCATGGTATTCATTTTTAGAATGTTATTATTCAATAATGAATCAAAAATCGTACAACTAACACTTAATGGGTTTTGAATAGGTGAAAAATCAAGATTTTTTATTTGAAATTTATAGGGAATTAATTTATTATGTTTTACGCTTAACTTTTTACGTTTTTTTCTTTCTTGCTGTCACATTTATTATGTTGAAGAATAAGATGAAAATTGTTTTAAAACGTTTAACTTCTTGATATAATTTTCTACATTACATTTCGAAAATCACTCGAAGTGATGAAGTACAGAACCGAATCCTCTAATTTTCTAACCACAATAGAAACATAGTTTTTTTTATTTTAGAAATTGTATAGTTCAGTAAACTGAAAAATATCGATTTATTTACTATGATTAAAACATTTCGATTCTAAATCGTCGGATTTTTAACTCCTTTTTCAATATTCAAAATCCTTTTTTTACAATGAATTTATAAATCGTCATTGCTGAAAAGTCGACATACGATTTGCAGACGAGCTTCAATCTATTGGATGAGAAGGGTTAAGAGATTCTTCATTTCGCTAAAGCTACATTCTGAATGACAATTTCTATCTGTCATTTCGAGGTATCGAGAAATCTTTTGTCACTTTTTTATTCATAGCTTATATATTTTAATTATCGGTATACATATGCCCTTCGGGGAACAATCAAAAAAACTAACGAATACTTCGGCAGGCTCAGCAAAAGCAAGACTTGTCTTTGATTTTCGACGGTCAAAATTAGTTTCAGCCATTCAATGTTTTAAATCATTATCATTCTTTCATTTTTTAAGCGCAAAAAACGAAACAAAAAACGCTTGGCTGTAAACCTCTCTACTAAAAATGTTCTCATTCCACTAAAGATTTTACAAACCCTACGGGCTAAAACCTTTTTAACGTTGCACTCAACCATTTTCTTAACGTGAGAGTTTTAATGCCGGTTTTTCATCCTTTTTCAATATTCAAAATCCTTTTTTTACAATGAATTTATAAACCGTCATTGCTGAAGAGTCGAGTGTTAATTCGGCGTAAAGAGCGTTAAAAATGATTTACTGTTCGCATTTCATATGCGAATGATTTAAAGCATTTAGCGAGTAGTCGTTATTGACCGACTTGTAAGCACAGACTTGACTTTTTTGGTTCGTTTTTGTGTCAAGACTTCCCCGAAGGGCATATGAATTCATTTGAAAACAATAATAACTCATGAATAAAAATGAACATATAATTATTAATCAACTTGTAACAATTTTACCTAAGCTCCACAGGAGCTTCTCCTTTTAATTTCAAATGTTTTTTCATCAAGGAAAAAAAGAATGTAAAATTCTTTCTATCACTTTTTTATGAGCAAAAAAGTAATCAAAAAACTCTTGGCTGTAAACCTCTCTACTAAAAATGTTCTCATTTCACTAAAGATTTTAAAAACCGTATGGGCTAAAACCTTTTTTACGTTGCACTCAACCATTTTCTTAACGTGAGAGTTTTAATGCCGGTTTTTCATCCTTTTTTCAATACTCAAATTCACTATTTAACAACGGATTTTAGAGTCGACATACGATTTGCAGACGAGTTTCAATCCATTGAAACAAGCGTAAAAAAGATTAGTGAGCGATAGCGAATCATTTAATCTTTTTAGTGCGTGAGATGGTAATTGAACGTCGAAAATCGCGGTCTTGACTTTTTTGGTTCGTTTTTGTGTCAAGACAAAAAATGAACGTAATAAAATAATTATCTTCTTATTATCGTAAATTATGATCAGAACCTCATTCTTAATCTTAAATACATACTACTTTTTACATAATACATTGTACAACAACCCTCTCAATACTAATATCTCACATCTAATTTGTACATAATACATTTTACATCGTATATAAAAAATCGTTTACATACATTCTACTGCAACTATGTTGCCTTCATCTTGCCTTGATGTTGGGAGTATCCTGCCATTTGGAATTGTCAATGTTCTACGGTTAACGTTTTACGTTTTTTTCTTTCTTGTTGTCACATTGAGTAAATTTTCGTTTCATAGAAAAAGAAAATTGTATCGAAATGTCTTTTCTATGTCAGTTGTATGTACCTATGTGGTGAATATTCTTTTTTGTCATATCTTCCTTTCATTTTTTTATTCATTTCCTGTTTATTTTAATTATTGGTATTCATATGCCCTTCGGGGAAACTCATCCAAAAAAACATTTGAAATTAAAAATTTGAGATTAAGAGGAGGAGCCACGGAGTGGCTCAGGTATTCATTTTCTTTGATGTCACTTTTTACTTGACTAAAAAGTAACCAAAAAGTCAAGGCCGTAAACCTCTCTACTAAAAATGTTTTCATTCCACTAAAGATTTTACAAACCCTACGGGCTAAAATCTTTTTAACTTTGCATTCAACCATTTTCTTAACGTGTGAGTTTTAATGCCAGTTTCTACGCCCTTTTTCATTATTAAAATTCGTTATCATTTCGATACTAAATCGTCGGATTTTTAACTCTTTTTTCAATATTCAAATTCACTTTTAATAAGGAATTTTGTCACATTGATTATGTCGAAGAATAAGACGAAAATTGTTTTAAAATGTCTAACTTCTCGATACAATTTTCTACATTACATTTCAAAAATCACTCGAAGTGACGGTATTTACTATCTTTTTGAATAGGGGCAATGAACCTCGGTTTGAGAGTCTACCGAAGTATCGAGATGTCTTTTCTTTTTAATTGTTTTTGTTTAGATTGAATTTCAATTGTTTTATATATTCATAAGGGCGATATGAGGTTACTTGAAAGAATACATTCGAAAATTGACGAGAAGATGAAAAACCTACTAATTCTGCTAAGTCACCAATTGAATGTTGATGATACTGATCTGAATCCATTAGGAGATGAAGAACATAATTTATTCGAAGTTGATTGATGTAATTTGAAAAATTAGTTCCTTTTTCTGAGTTAATAATCTTTGATAAATATGCAGAATTGGTTTTAAATGATTTTGCTAATTGAGCCAAGGTTAAAGTTTTCTGTACAAACAAGTGATTCATTTCAAAATCATTCAACTGATTCAAAATATGATTTACAACTTCAGTCGGAATCTCAACAATTGCAGGTTCTTTTACTTTCTTTTTATCTATCGTAAGCTGTTTGAAAAAACGATTGTAACTATACAATACCCCGATTGAACATAAAATGATCACAAAACCTATCAAAATAGGGTAGATGGTGATTTTGAATTCAACATTTTTCTTCAACTCTAATAATTCTTTTTCATCATATTCTTTTTGGAGAATAGGAGAAAGCTTTACTATATTTTGCTGAGTTAAATGATCTAGTTTTAATAACTGATTGATATAATACAATTGATTTGGGTAATTACGATTATTTTCAGAATTATGGATTAAGGCATCGTAAGCAGCACGAACATCGCTATCCAAAAAATCATATTCATTAAAAAGTTGATCTATTTTTTCAAAATATATAATTGCTTTTTGTACTTCATTTATTGCCTCGTAAGATTTACCAATATAAAAATAAGCCAAACTCAGTGTATTAGAATCGTGGTGACTTTTCAAATGATCTAATTCATTTTTTAGCGTGGTTATAGACTGTTGATACTCTTTTTCTAAATAGAACTGAATTCCTTTTAAATAAGTAAAATAATGAATAAAATAGTCGTTTTGCGAATCTTGACTCAATTTCAAGCCTTTATGATTAAGTTGATTAGCTTCGGTGTATTTATGTTGAGCCTGTAAAATTTGAACGGAATAATAAAGGCTATTTAAATAATAAGCTTGGTGATTGATATCCGAACTATTTTTTTTAAAATAAGAAGAGCATTTCGCAAATAGATCATGAGACTCCTCAAACTGTTTTAATTGAAATTTAATTAAAGCAACATTAAAAAGGACTTTATATGTTAAGTAGGTGGATGATTTCTTGTTCAGTTTCTTTTCAGCCAATAAGTAATTTTTTAAGGCTGGTTGAAATTTCTTGAACTGATAATGAACCAATCCTTTCGAAAGAAAACTTTGAACAATCAAATCATTATTCCTTGTCTGTTGAGCAACAACTATCGCACTATCAGCATATTTTAATTTGGTTGAATAATCCTGTGTATAGTAAATAGCTTCTTTATAGCCATAGAATAAAGTTTCGCCATCATTGCTAATCTTAGCCTTTAAGATATAAGCATTAATGTACTTCCAAACTTTGGGATTGTTCTTATCGGTTTGAAATGAATCAATTCTCTGAACTAGAAAGTCATTTGTTTGTGTGCTTAGTTGATCAATTGCATAGACATTTTCGATGTTGAAAATAAGCCATAAAAATCCAATTAGAAGGGGTATAGATGTTTTCATAAGCATTGTTTTTTTAGATGAAAACAGTAGTAGATTTTCATGTAAGTTACTTATTTTAATTGAATTACGTTTGTAAATTACCACAAATCACTAATCGATTACTCCATGAAATGTATGAATTTATAAATTTCACACATTTATACAGCGTGTTAGGATATTTTTTTCATAGTAAATTAAAAAATTAACATTTGGTAATTTATTGTTTATTAATAATATAAACGATTACAGGTGACACTTTTATAAAATCAACATAGTCTTTATGTTTTTGACGTGCTTCTTTATTGTTTTAATCATTATGCCTTCTAATTTTAAGCTAAGAATATAAATAATCCTAAAAAACACGACTATGAAAACAAAAACTTATTTATTCATTAGCATCATTAGTTTCCTATTTTATCAATGTATAGAGGAGGAGGAAGCTCCACAATTAAGATCAGATGGTTTATCTGTTGTAGAACAAAAACGCGAATCAGATTTACATATAGAATTGGATAGTATCGTTACTGCTGATTCTATTCAAGAAGAAGCTGATCCACCAAAAGATAAAGATCCTTACATCAAACGTACTGAAGAAGGAGGTGAGTAGTTCACTTTAAACCTTAAAACACATTAAGATGAGAAAATACGATCCATTTATACAAACACTCATCTGCTACCTATTTATTGTGTTGTTTATTTATGCGGCGGTAAGCAAGCTGATGGATTTTGAGAATTTTCAAATTCAATTGGCACAATCACCTTTATTGAGTGTTTACGCAGGATTTATTTCTTATGCAGTTATTATTGCGGAAATAGTGATTGCATTATTGCTTTGTTATAAAAGATGGCGATTAATTGGGCTTTATGCTTCGTTCGGATTAATGATAGCATTTACAGTCTATATTTATCTGATATTAAATTACAGCGATTTCATTCCATGTTCCTGTGGCGGTATTTTAGAAAAGATGGGATGGAAAGAACATTTAATTTTTAATGTAGTCTTTGTTGGTCTTTCCATCATTGCTATTATGATTACAAGAGAAAGTGTAAAACGAAAGCTTTTCTTGAAATTAATTGTAATTGGTATTTTGAGTGCGGGTTGTGTTGTTATTTTATTCTTACAATCAGAAGCAAAGATATCTAAACAGAATCCATTTATTCGAAAATATTTGAAAGATATTGTGATTGGTAAACATTCTTATAAGCTTAAAAGTAATTCACACTATTTTATTGGTGCTACAAATAATAAGCTGTACTTAGGAGATCGATTTGCACCTCTTTATGTAACGGAAATAGATTTAGATAATTATCAATCCCGTGAGCTAATAATTAAAATAGACCAAGACGACTTTCCTTTTCGTACAGTTAAAATATTTATTTCATCTCCACATTTCTTTTTAGTAGATGGAACTGTTCCTGTAATCTTTAAAGGGGATATCAAAACATGGGAAGCTAAAGTATTATCAACAGATCCAACCCTTTATTTTTCGAAAGCTGTTATAAGTTCAACAGACGAGTTATTTGTCCGTAAGCAAGATTTTAAAACAAAGCAAAATATACTAGCACGATATAATTTAGCACCTTCTGTTCAACAATTTACCACTACATCAATATTAGGGGAAGCAACACAAGGGATTTTTGATACAGATGGCATTCCGTTGTTTGATTTAAAACAAAATAAATTTCTATATGTATACTATTATCGAAACAATTATACAGTTGCGAATAAAAATTTAGATGTAATCACCAGATCTCATACAATAGATACCACCCGATTAGCACCACTTAAAGTTATAACGAATCAGCAAAATCAGCAAAAATTATTAAATCCCAATAGTGTAGTAAACCGCTTAGCAGCAGTAGATAATGGGTTATTGTATATAAATTCTACTAAAAAAGGACAATTTGAAGATAATCAAGTATGGAAACAAGCTTCAGCAGTAGATATATATAATTATCAAAAACAATTGTATAAAGGCAGTTTTTATCTCTATGATGTTGATCGTCAAAAAACAAATGAATTTATTATTAACAACAATAATTTATATGCAATTATAAAGAATCAACTGGTTGTATATACGCTTAATACGAAAATCATACAATAAACTATCGGCCGATAGCAGGAGGATAACCGAACACCTGTATAATATAGTAGGTTAAAACCAAAAAAAATACAAAAAATGAAAAATTTAAAACTTCAAACAGTATTGCCTATTGCAGCATTTTTATTGGCTGGAATAGGAGCGTTTGCTACACAGCAAACAAAAAGCAACGAATCTATCAAAGATGCTGCTTTAATCGATGGATTTATTCGACATAGTTCGTCTACAGATTGTGAAGAAATTAAAGTTGATTGTACACCTGTATCTACAGATCAACTTTGTATGACAGAAGAAGCAACTCCACAGCAAGTTTGGCAAAAAAATGGTGTTGGCCAGTGTGTTTTAGAATTATATAAACTAACTAATTAAAAATAGAGGTTCCGAAAGGAACCTCTTCTTTTTTGTAAGTTATTTAATCCAACTACTTTTTGGTTCGTTTTTCAAATAAAAAGCAAACCATTGTTCTATTCTCCTTGTCAAATCTGTTTGATCTTCTTTACTTGTAACAAAATGTCTTGCTTCAGGATAGCGTAACATAACAATCTTTTTTTTGAGTTTTCTCAAAGCGGTATAAATTGTCATCGTTTGTTCTGGAGGTACAGTAGCATCATTTTTACCTGTCCAACTCAATATTGGTGTTGTGATTCTACTTGCATGATACAAAGGAGAGTTTTTTATATAAAGTTCGGGCGCTTCAAAAAATGGCTTTTTTATTCTAAATTGAAAATTTTCATAGCGCCAGCTTTCTGTTTTTTCGTAAGGTTCATTCCAAAAATAGTCTTTTACCAAGTCAAATAAACTTGCTCCCGTAACAGCAGCACTAAATAAATCGGTTTGTGTAAGTATAAAATTGGTTTCATATCCTCCAAATGACTGTCCAATCAATCCTATTTTTCCTTTTTCAGCTACGCCTTCATCAATTAGTTTATTCAAAACTCCTACAACTGAATTTGTAGCAGAAGCACCAGTAAAACCTTTATCATATACCATATCAGGAAGTACAACAATATAACCTTGTTGCGTAAGATTCGATACATTAAATCCTATGTTGTTATACATCGATGGATTGTGGTATTCTTTTACTGTTTGTGACAAATTTTCGTAGACACGAACTATAACAGGATATACATTTCCTTTCTTGTAATTTGGTGGATAAAATATAGCAGCTTTTAGTTTTTTTCCATCTATAGTTGTGTAATGCAATAATTCTGATGTTCCCCAATCATAAAGATAATGTTGTTTATTCGTTGTGAATAATTGTATTGGTTCACTTTTAATATCTTTTTTATACCACAATTCTGGTGGTAAATTATAGGCTTCTTTTAAGTAAATAAAATCTGTTGTTAACTTGGCTTGTTGCAACTTTGTATATAAAAAATCATGACTTGTCAATAGTAAATCAATTGTATGATTTGGTTTTAATATGGCATAAGATTTAATTCTTGTATTTAGATCATTTATAACCAATCTGTTGTTCTTAGTTTCGTCAATAAGACGGATATCCGACGTATTTTTTGATTTCGTCAATAACTCAAAACGAAAAACTTGCTGCGATTCTCTACCTTTTGTCAACTTAGTAGAAGCTAATGTTTTTACATTTATTTTCCATATATCATAGGTGTCATATAGATAGAGGTATTGTTTATCATTTGAGATTCCTGCAATTCCCCATGCAATTTGTTGATAACCTTCATCTAGTAATTTGTTATCCCATTCGGCATATATGGAAGAAGTTAAATTTGTAGCTGTTTCAAGTTTTGTATTATACCACCACCAATTATTGTCATAGTAGTAAACAAAGTCATCTGTTTGTCCTACATTTCCGAATAAATGAGTATTTGGATCAAATTCTTGAATAATTCTTTTCTTAACAGCTGTTTTCGAATCATAGAAATAAACATCATAATCGTTTATTAATTTATTATCTGTTGTGTTTTGATATGGGTTGTATAATAAGAGCTTATTACTATTCGATAAATAATGTATATTAGGTAGTTCATCGTCTGTAATCTGCTTTACAGTATTTTCTACTCTATTCCAAACCCAAGTATAAGGGGTATAACCTCGTTCATCTCTCATTTTTCTAATTGGATAGATCAGCTGATCCGAACCATACCATATTTCTACGGAATCATTTGTTGTTCTGTTTACCAACTTCTTTTTGGCGTTGAAATAAATGAATTCAGCATTAGCAGAAAGATACAATGTATTTGATGTTTGATCGATTTCGTCTTCTATCAAATCAGTATTCATACAGTCTAAGTTTTTACTTTTTAGATCAAAATAACAAATGCTAGACAAGGCGTTTTCGTTTTGCGATAATATAACGACACCATTGTCGTTCCACTTAAAATTAGTGTAAGAACCAGCTTCTTTATGTGCCACCGCATTAAATGATAAAGGGCGAGAAAGATCTATGTATTCTAAAAAGACACTAGTATCAACTATTTTTTCATAAACCATTCGATTTGTTTCATTATCAAAACTATAATTACGCGTATTTTCAATGGTTTTTATGCTATTACCTTTTATATCTCGCAAAACAATTCGTTGTGCATTGTTGTGTTTTTCTATGGAAATAAGAATATTCTTGTCCATTGAAACAACATATTTTTTTACATCAGGAATCTCAATATTTTCTAGCGTTTTTAAATTAAGCACAGAAAGATTATTATTTTTTAACCATAGAAAAGAATTTTCTTTCATAAAAGAACCTTCTCTTATTCCAGCAATACTTATTTGTTGTTTCGACAAGTTGTTAATCAAAAATACAGTATCTGTAGTAGCGTAAGATATACTAATAGTAGACCAAGTCCCTTTTTCAGAAATTTGAGAACCAATAACTTTTCCCCATTTATCGTATTCAGATTCTTTTACTGTTCGTTGAGTAAGCTGTGCAAATACAGGCTTCATGTTAAATAAAAACAAGAGGTGTATCATTACAATAAGATGCTTCAATATAGTTGTTTTCATTAGTATCCAGTGTTTTGTGTTAAATTCGAATTCTTTAATATTTCTTGTTCAGGAATTGGCCATTGTTGGCAATAGCTTTTCCAATTTGATTTTGTTGGAGTTAATAGTTGATCGATTAGATTCAATCGTTTTAAATCAAAAAAACGATGCCCAAATTCACAGAAGAACTCATGCTGTCTTTCTTGTAAAATAGCTTTTATAAATTCCTCATCAGTTAATGCGATATAAGGAGGTAAACCAGCTCTTGATCTAATTTTGTTAAGATCTTGTAAGGCACCTACTTTATTTTGTTGTTTTAGACGTGCCTCAGCTCGAATTAAAAATTGTTCTGCTAATCGAAAAATAACCGAGTTTTCTGTTGTTGAGGAAGAGTTTGTTCTTTGTTTGTATTTATAAGCATGTTTCCAAGTAGTTGTACCGTTTGTAACTTCTCTTACCCAGTTTTTTTGACGAAGATCATTTGGTTCAAACTGCGTATTTACTTTTGTTAAAGCAATAGAAGTAGGAGGACCAGTTGCGACATAGTATGTACCACCTTCATACGCATAGTTACCAGCTTGCTTTGGAGATATTTGCCAAATAATCGATTTATTCTCTTTCAAAAACTCTTGATTAACATCTTGTTGCCATTCTATAGAAGGAGTATTAATTACAGTTGAAGCCCATTTTTCAGCATTTACCCAATTTCCTTTATACAATTCTACACGTGCTAATAAAGCTTGCGCAGTTACTTGATTAGGACGATTACGTTGTAGTGTTATTTGTGAAGATAATAGCGGTATAGCTACTTCTAAATCTTGTGTAATTTGTTCATACACTTTTGTTTTTTCTAAACGAGAAACACTTTTGTTCAACTCATAATTCGTTGTTTTTATATAAGGAATATCACCATAGGTATTCACTAAATAAAAATGGAGCAATGCTCTCACAAAAAGTGCTTCACCTATAAAACCATTTTTATCTGATGTAGATAAGCCTTTACTATTTTGGCAACCTTCTATAATAGCATTTGCCATATAGATCTGATAATAGGTTTGCGACCAATATTGTAAGACCGTAGCGCTATTTGCCTGTAATGTATTATTATATAAATTTTGAGATTCTACTTGATTGATTTGATACGAATCCAATTCATCGGTATATAGACCAATAGAAACAGGAAAAGCACTCATTTGTCCACTTACAAAACCTTTTTCTCTCATATCTGCATATAGGTTAATAAGCGCAGCATTTGTTGTCTTTTTATCCGCAAAAACCAACTCACTATTGTATTGAGAAGTAGGAACATCAACATCCAAAAAGTCATTGCATCTAAAGAATAAGATGCTTATAACGACTGTTAAACTTAACGTATATATATTTTTCATTGTGTTAAATTTTATTATTCTTATCAGACTAAAAGTTTAATTTCATTCCCATTACTATGGTACGAAGAGGAGGGAGAAATCGGTTGTACTTAAATTCGGGATCACCACCTTTATAAGGCGTTAGAGTAAATAGATTTTGACCTTGTAGAAAGATTTGAGGTTTCAAGAAATGATCTTTTAAAGGAATATCATAGGTAATCGAAATGTTTTTCAATCGGATGTAAGAAGCATCCACAATAGAAAGCGTACTACTTCGCATTAAATTATAATTAGCCGCTATTTGAGAATTTTTAGTACTATATGGTTGCATAGGTATACCATAGTCTACTAACTGATTGGTCATAGTACCAGCTATTGCTGTAGGCAAGTACAATTGTCGTTCTTGTTTTACGAACTGAAATAATACATCTAAACTCAACTGTTTGTACCGAATCTGATTGGCGATACCACCATAATAAGAAGGATTAAGATCAGTGAGTACAACTCGATCTTTTAGAGAAGTTATTTTACCATCTCCATCATAATCATAAAATTCATATTGATTATTTGTAGGATTTATACCTGTATATTGATAAAGTTTGATGCTGTTAATAGATCGACCGATAACATAAGTATTGGCGTAAGCAGAGCTTTCAAGGTCTGGATATGAAAGTAACTTGTTCTGATTAAAAGATAAATTAAACTCTGTTGTCCACTTCCAATTATTAGTCGTTATATTTTTGGAACCAAGAGTAAATTCCCATCCTTTATTTTCTACTTTTGCAGGTAAATTTCCAGAAAAAGAAGAAAAACCAGTTGTCGTAGGTAGAGCAATACCGACCAATTGATTTCCTGATCTGTTTTGATAATAAGCCATAGAAAAATTAAGACGATCATGTAGAAAACCTAATTCTAGCGCAACTTCTAATTTACGATTTGTCTCCCAATGATAATTGGGATTATACAAACGAATAGGGCTTAAACTAACTGTCCCATTATATGGATTGGATGTTGTTTGATAATTATCTAAATATTGATAATCTCCAATATTATCACTTCCTGTAATTCCATAACTACCACGCAATTTTCCAAAACTCAACCATCTATTGTTTTTTATAAAGTTCTCTTTTGTGAATAGCCAAGCCGCACCAATTGCACCAAAATTAGAATATCTATTCTGAGGACTAAAACGACTCGAGCCATCTCGTCTAGCTGTTACGTTAAGTATATATTTATCTTGTAAGATGTAATTCAATCGTCCATAAAAAGCTTGATAACGGTAATTTGTTTTTTCATCTAAGCCTATTAATTGTAAAGCAGCAGTAGACAAAGACAATAACATTTCATTAGAAGGGAAATCGGCGGCAGTTAAATACAGCCTATCAGTTGTTTGATTCTGAAAAGTTGCACCTATAAGAAAAGAAAAACGATGTTGATTCCATTTCTTATCCCAGCTTAGTTGAGGTTCTATAATCCATGAAGAACGATTCGTTTGATTAGATTCTACACTTGATGATTCACTACCTTGCCCTAAAGAAGGATTATACATCGTCGACGGAAAAGTTCTCAACTCACGGCTATGCAATTGGGTAAACCCTAAATTGGTTTTAAAAGTTAAATCAGGTAAAATAGCATAACTCAACATCATATTAGCGGTTAGATTATCTATTTTTGATAGAAATTTAGACTCTAAACTTGCCAATGGATTGGTCCATGTATTATTTGCCCAATTCAATTGTCCATTTTCATCATATAAAGCAGGAGCATTGGGTGCTAATTCTCTTGCAACGGTTGTTAAATCAGTAGAAGGTTGATTGTTATTTTGATTGCTATAATTACCCGTAAATAAGAAATTAAACTTTTTATCCTTGTAGTTTAAAGCCAAATGAACAGCATTTTTCAAATACTTAAATGATCCTGGATAAACAGTAGTTTCTTCGTGATGTGTACCATTCACGGTATAATTAAAAGCGGTGTTACCACCACTTATAGAAGTTTGTATCGTGTTATATTCTGCTGTACCTCCAATTAATTCTTTTTGCCAATCGGTAGATCGGTTTATATCCCATGTCCCGTTTATATCATAGGCATTTGTAGGATAAGTAGAAATACCATCATAGGCATAAGCCTGTCTACGCATATCAAGGTATTGTTCGGTATTCATCAATTTCAATGGGCGTGTAATTTTTCCTAACCCCATCGATGTCCGAATACTTACCTGTGTAGCACCTATTTTCCCCTGTTTAGTTGTAACCAGTACCACACCATTTGCTCCACGCGAACCATATATAGCAGTAGCATCGGCATCTTTCAATACTTCTATACTTTCTATATCAGCAGGATTAATCGTAGATAACGGACTTGTAAAAGAAGGTCTGTTTCCAGAGGTAGATGTACCTCCAATAGGATCCGAAGAGTAGGGGATGCCATCTATAATGAATAAAGGTTGATTGGCATCGGGTCTTAAACTGTTCTGTCCCCGTATTTTTATCTGAAATCCACCTCCAGAACCACCACTTTCTTGAGTTATTTCTACTCCTGCCATTCGCCCTTGTAGCGTTGCTAAAAAATTATCTACGGGCTGATTCTCTATTTCCTTAGCCGTTACACGTGCTATAGACCCTGTACGTTCTTTGTCCTTTACAGCATAGTACCCTGCATTTATCACTACATCTTTTAGCTGAATCCCGTCTTCTTTTATGAAACTTACATTTATCACGCTTCTATTCAGTACCTCTTCTTCACGAATAGGGAAATCCAATTGCTCAAAAATTAGTTTAGCATCATCATGTTGCAAGGTCAACGAATAGTATCCATTCGCATCAGTTCGCACACTATTCTGTGTACCTTCTTCTGTTACTACCACGCCAGAGAGCAAATGGTTATGATCTTTCACCGTTCCAGTCACGGTTTTTCCTGTTTGTGCAAATAGGGGTGTAGCACAAACCAATCCCAATAGCACACTTATTATATGCCTATTGAGTTTAAAGTAAAATATTTTCATAATTTTACATAAGTTTTTTAAAATTCAACATTAGTTTTAAAATCCACTCCTTTTCCAGTACATCGCGCCAACTTTGTTTTTGGGAAAGGGGTTTTTGTTTTTTTTTACGTTTTACGGTCTACGCTTAACGTTTTACGTTTTTATTCTTATTTATATTCAAATCCACTTTTTAATAACAAATTTTGTCATTCTGGGCTTGTCTCAGAATCGCATCTAATATGTCATTTCGAGGTATCGAGAAATCTTTTGTCACTTTTTTTCGTCAAAAAAACAAACGAAAAAAGACTTGTCTTTGATTTTCGACGGTCAAAATAAGTTTCAGCCATTCAATGTTTTAAATCATTTGCTACGCAAACAGTAAAACATTTTAACCATTTACTTCAACTTTTTGACACTCGCCTCCAAATCATATGACATTTTTTTAATCCTATTTAAACATTCAAATCCTTTTTTAACAATGAATTTATAAACCGTCATTGCTGAAAAGTCGAGTGTCAATTCGGCGTAAAGAGCGTTAAAAATGATTTATGTTCGCATTTCATATGCGAATGTTCTAAAGCATTTAGCGAATAGCCGTTATTGACCGACTTGTAAGCACAGACTTGATTTTTTTGGTTCGTTTTTTCATCAAGGAAAAAATGAACATATAATTATTAATCAACTTGTAACAATTTTACCTAAGCTCCACTGGAGCTTCTCCTTTTAATTTCAAATGTTTTCTCATCAAGGAAAAAATGAATGTAAAATTCTTTCTATCACTTTTTTATTCATAGCTTATCTATTTTAATTATCGGAATTCATATGCCCTACGGGGAAATGAGCAAAAAAGTAATCAAAAAACTCTTGGCTGTAAACCTCTCTACTAAAAATGTTCTCATTCCACTAAAGATTTTACAAACCCTGCGGGCTAAAACCTTTTTAACGTTACATTCAACCATTTTCTTAACGTGAGAGTTTTAATGCCGGTTTTTCATCCTTTTTCAATACTCAAATTCGTTGTCATTTCGATTCTAAATCGTCGGATTTTTAACTCTTATTTATATACTCAAATTCACTTTTACCAAAGAATTTAGAAACCGTCCTTGCTGAAAAGTCGAGTGTCAATTCGGCGTAAAGAGCGTTAAAAATGATTTATGTTCGCATTTCATATGCGAATGTTCTAAAGCATTTAGCGAGTAGCCGTTATTGACCGACTTGTAAGCATAGACTTGATTTTTTTTGTTTCGTTTTTTTTATCAAGAAAAAAAATGAAAGTAATAAAATAATGAACTACAAATTATCTTCTTATTATCGTAATTATGTTCAGAACCTCATCTCTATTATCACGCGCGCGCGCGCATTCGTGCCTGTTTATCCTATATTCCTCCTAAAATATCCCCCTCCAACAGGTTTTAAAAAATACATTAATAAATGAAAACTAATAATTAACACTAATTACTTTATGAAGATCATTTACTTTCTTATTGTGTTGTCTTCGGGGGATAGAGTGTGAATCTGTTTACTCTTTCATAATTTTACATAAGTTTTTAATTCAACATTAGTTTTAAAAGCCACTCCTTTTCCAGTACATCGCGCCAACTTTGTTTTAGGGAAAGAGGTTTATTTTTACGTTATAAGTTTTACGCTTAACGTTTTACGTTTTTATTCTTATTCAATATTCAAATTCATTGTCATATAAATTCTCAAATCCCGCACCTCGAATTTCGAATTTCGCGTCTCGAATCTCGAATCTAAAATCTAATCTGTACATTTTACATCCTAAATCCCACCTCGTAAATCAAAAATCTTATCCCTTCCGATACACGAACCACGAACAAACCATACGGAACGCATATACAATGGATACAGAATGGATACAGCGCGGATACACAACCGATACAGAAAAGTGTCATTTTCGATATACACCGATACAGGATTTTAACTCTTTTTAACACATTATTTCTCTAATATTCTGTCATTTCGAGAAATCTAATCTGTACATAATTGAATCCTCTTAATACTAAATTCTAACATCTCAATACTAATAATAAGGTAGCAGAACCCCAATAAATTTGGAAAATGGCAATAAAGGATTTACTTTTAATGTGCGAAAAAAAAGAGTATAACAGTTACTGTCAAAGTCTCCTTACCGAGGCTCTGATAGAGAGTGTGTAAAGAAAGGATAGCCCTTTGCTTTACGATCCGTGTTTTAAAAACGTTATAAAAACGGAGAATTGTTCTTTAAAAGAATTGAAAAAACAATCAGACTTTGTCTGGCGGTTTTTTACGAATGAATTGTTTCGTTCTCATTTTGTGTTGGGTTTTAAGAGCGATTGTCTTTCAATAAAGTATAGAAGAAATAAGGACGAACTTCAATACTTTGAAAGAGGTACCGCTAAGAACCACTATAACTTTCGTTATAGTTCCACAAAGATTTACATGAAGTTCGCCCTATTAGATATATTACAAAAATAGTAAAATCTAATAGAAGTTGGCGAACCCATATCATCTCATGTGGAATTTAGCGGTTTTCTTTCATGAGAGACATTATTGAGCTAAGATAAACTTAGCTAATGTTTTATGTCGCTTAATTATTATAACAAATATATAAAGTTTTACGTTAAACGCAAAACTTTTATTAAAAAGTTTTTATTATTATGAAAATAAATAGACTAGATATTGTATTTACAGAGAAAAAAATTCAAAATAGAGTCATAGCAAAATTTATTGGTAAGTCTGAATCTACTATTTCATTATGGAGAAATAATAAAAGACAACCTTCTCTAGAAGAACTAATTGAGATTGCAAAATTACTAAGAGTAAGTATTTATGATTTAATAGAACCAACAAACTGGGACAATGAAAAATCTGAAACTTACGAGGAGTTTGTGAAAAAAGTAAAAGATATTAAATAATTAAAAAAACGGTTAGTTTAAAATAAAAATCTTAAATTCGAAATGAATATAAGTCATAGGCATGACGTTCATTTATTACTCAGGTGTTGGTTTTTAGGTTAAAAAATCACCTGAGTTTTATTTTACATAAATACATCAGATTAATATAAATAAAGGGTTCTACATAGAACCCTTTATTTATTTACACAATATGGGTTATAAATTAGATTAATTTGTATATTTGTTATTTATGCGAAATGCAGATATAGCTAATTTTTCACGAAACAAATGCTAGATCAGTTTCGTGAAAAAACAATGTTATGTGTAATTTCTCAAAACATCTGTAAAATAATGAATGAAATAGAATTTTTAAATCTAAATGACGTCAAAGAAGCTATTAATAAGTTATCGAATAATATTCGTTCTGAAAGAAGTGACTTAGAAAATTATTTAAAAATCTATGCTGATAAAAATATTATTTCAAGATTAGATAATAATAATAATCAAGTTATTTTTGGTCGTAGAGGTACAGGAAAAACACATTTACTTTTTGCTTACGAAAAATATATAATTGATAAGAATGAAAATGATATAAGCAAATTTCCAATTTATATTGATCTACGTAAATTTTTACCTCTATTTTCATTAAATTCTTCTCCAAACATTGAAACATCTATCATTATATTTCAATCATTATTGAATGAAATAGTAAATCAAATAATTGATAACTCTAAATATATATTTGGAATAAAAGAATATGGAGTAAAAACAAAAATAGAGGAAGAAAGAATAAATAAAATTCAAAAATTATTAAAATCTATAAATATTGAATTTGATGGAAAAGCATTCAAAAAATTAGGTGATTTTGAATTTAGTATTGAAGAACAAAAAAAGCTTAAATCAAGCTTAAACATAAATGAAAAGCCAGGAATAAATTTAGAACGAGAAAAAGATTCTAAAATTAATTTTACACAAAATAATATAACTTATATTTCCTTTACTGAAATATCAAAAATTTTAGATGAACTTACTTATCAGTTAAATGGAGTAAGAATAGTATGTTTATTAGATGAGTGGTCAGAAATCCCCTTGGATTTACAACCTTACCTTGCGGAACTTTTAAAAAGAGTTTTTATAGCTTCAAATTATACTTTCAAAATAGCTGCAATCCCCTATCGTACAAAATTAAGAATTTCAACTCACGGCGATATTAAAATAGGTTTAGAAGAAGGTGGTGATATTTTTCCACTTAATATAGATAATAGATATATTTATGAAAAGGATAAAATTACTACGAGAAATTTCTATAATGAATTACTAAAGAATCATTTATACGAAATAGATGAAGAATTATTTAAAAAGATTGACGATAATAAATTTATTAATATATTTTTCGCAACACAATCTTTATCAGAAATACTAATTGCATCAGCTGGAATCCCAAGAGATTTTATAAATCTTTTTATTCTTTCTTTTAATAATCGAATTAACAAAAATCAAAGAATAATTCTAAAGAATGTTAGAAATGCGACCACTGAATGGTACTCTAGCGATAAAAAAGAGGAAATAGACAAGGATATACTTACAAAGAAATTCTTTGAAGAACTAGTTAATATTGTTATTATTGAAAAAGCGAAAACACATTTTCTATTACCTCAAAAATATTCAGATAATGCTCAAATCCGTAAACTAGTAGATTTAAGAGTTTTGCATTTAAGAGAAAAAGGAATTTCGCACCGTCACATTCAAAGTAAAACTTATGATGTTTACTCTATTGATTATGGTAGTTATACAAGTTTAGACATTACTAAAAATACTTTAGATACTGATTTAAATGAGATGCTTGCTAGAGTGAAAACTATTGAAAATTTAAGAGATGCGCGTTCATTATCTATTGAAGATGACTTTTTTGATAAATTTAATTTAGAAGTTGGCCAAGGAATTAAATGTCCTTCTTGTTCAAAAACAATAGATACAAATCACCCAGCATATATTAAACAAAATATTTGCAATAATTGTTATGAAAAAGTAGAATAAGAAACTTCTGCTAATAACTAAGCTTTCGTCTTGCCCGTAGGGCATGAGATATATTGAAATAACAACAATAAATATATAACCTCGTAAATGTTTTAAGCTAGTTTTTTTTTGCAGGAAACCGTAATTTATTGTGAGATAGTTGTTGTATGTTTGGAATAATATAACGAAATTTAGTTACAGGGAATTTTTAACGAAACTAAAGCTATAATAGTTTCGTTAAAAAATAATGTTAGCGGTCATACTTAAAGAATACAACGTAAATAATATATATATGCTTTCGGAAGACGAAAAAAGAAGAATTGCTGAGGCTTTAGGGAAAAAAGTTCCTCATTTAAAATGTCCAATGTGTAATCACAATAAATTTTCTCTAGCGGAAGGTTACTTTAATAACTTTATTCAAGATCTAAAAAATATTTCTCTTGGAGGTCCAAGCATCCCAACAGCTGTTATTATCTGTGAAAATTGTGGTTTTGTTAGTCAACACGCTTTAGGTGCTTTACAATTACTACCAAAAGAAGAAACTAAAGATCAAGAAAATGGGAACTAACACAAATCCAATTAATGAGAATGGTCTTAATATAGATTTGAATGATGAGTTTTCTAAAAATATGACTGTTCACAAAAATGTTGAGCAAGAAATTATTATTACCACTTCTGATAAAATTGAATTAGTTTTAATTAAGACAAAAGAAATCTTAACATCTAAACGAGATTGGTGGACACCGTTTGGACTTTCAATGGCGTTTGTGACAACTTTGTGCACAGCAGACTTTAAAGGTTTTTTGGGTTTAACGAATGATACTTGGAAAGCATTATTTATCTTTTTGACAATAGCTGCCTTTATCTGGTTAATTTTTACTTTAATTAAATTAATAAAATATTGGGGAAAAGGTGATTTAAAAACAATTATTGATCAAATAAAGCTTAAAGAAAAAAATTTGAACCGCTAACATCTTTAACTATTGCACAACTCCAATTTTAGGTACAAAAATGTAAAATAGTATAAAAACGGCTTCTTTAAAAGCGATTTTATGGAGGTTTTTTGTTTTTACAAAATAAGAAAAATAAAAAAGCCCCGAAGATAGTCGAGGCGAAAATTTTCTAAAAATATCTTTCATTATAAATAATTAAGATAAAAAATTTAAATCAATTTACGGTTTTCCGTAATTAATCTTATACTTTACTATTTATATTTGATGTAATTAGGAGTTAAATAAAAATCCCACGGAGTACGCAGGATATAAGTTTTTACTTCGGCTTAAAGCCTTATTGTGAATTGATTTCAAAGTCAAATATAAGGATTTTTATTAAATTACAATATAATTAAGAATAAAATAAAAAATTTTGAGATATCATAACCAAGAAATATAAATTACTATGAGAATATTAGGAATTGACGCTGGTACGAATAGCCTTGGCTGGTCCATTAGAGATACAGAAGTTATAAATAATCAAATCATAGATTTTGGGGTTCTTACTTTTGAAAAAGGAGTTGCTTCTGAAAAAGGAAATGAATTTCCTAAAGTTAAAAAAAGAACAGAGAGTAGAGGAAAAAGAAATAATTATCGAGCTGAAAAGTATAGGAAATGGGATTTATTATATTTTTTAATTGAAAATAATATGTGCCCACTTTCACATGAAGAGCTTAATAAATGGAAAAATTATAAAAAGGGAACAAAACGTAAATATCCACAAAATGATTTATTTTTAAATTGGTTACGATTTGATTTCGACGGCGATGGGAAACCTGATTTTCATTTGATAGGAAAAAATAAACATGATAGTTTATTTGCTTTTAGAGCTTTAGCTGTTGATACTAATTTTCATTCTGTTTATAAAACTAATTCATATTTACTTGGAAGAATTTTCTATCAACTTGTACAAAGACGTGGTTTTAAAGGAAGAGATGAAGAAGAAGCAAAGACGATGTTGCAAGGTAGTGATAAAAATGGTACTAAAGGAAGAGATGATATTGCCGAATTTATCGAAAATCATAAAACGTTAGGAGCTGCTTTATATTATTATCAAAAAGAAACAGGTGAAAGAATTAGACAACGATACAATCTTAGAAAGGATTATGAAGCAGAATTAAAGCTTTTATGTCAGCTATATGATATTAATGATGAGGATTATCAAAAACTATGGAAAGCCATTATATGGCAACGACCTCTTCGTACGCAAAAGGGCTTAGTTGGTTATTGTATTTATGAAAAAAACAAAAAACGTGTACAGGTAAGCCATCCATTGTACGAGGAGTATAGAACATGGACTTTTATCAATAATTTAAAAATTATTCCTCCTATTGGAGTTGATAAACAGACTTATATTCAAGAAAAAATTTATCCTTTATTTTTTAAGTCATCAAATGATTTTGAACTAAAAACTATTCTTAATCAACTTAAAAAAGACGGCGGTAAAATAGATTCAAAGTTTAAAGAAAAAACAAAAGTAATTTCTGCTAAGCTATTAAAGTCGTTTCAAGATATTTTTGGAGATAATTGGAAAGAGCTTTTGCATTGGGATAATATTAATGAAAGAGATAGTCAGCCATCTAAAAAACAGAATTCATCTTTTAATTATGATGAAATTTGGCACGTTCTTAAAACTTTTGATAGCCAAGAAAATTTAAAAGATTTTGCTTTGAACAAATTAAATCTTGATGATGAGAAAGCTGAGAAGTTTTCTAAAATCAAACTAAATCAAGGTTATGCAACAATGAGTTTGTCTGCAATTAAGAAAATACTTCCTTTTTTGCGAAAAGGTATTCCTTATCATTATGCCGTTTTCTTGGCAAATCTTTATAAAGTTTTGGGAATGGAAACTATTTCTGATACGATGATCGATTATTTCATTGAGGAATTTAGAGAGGTTGAAAAAAGTAACGAACAAACAAGATTGTTAAATACAGTTGTCAATAGTTTGGTTTTAGATGAGTTAAACAGTAAATATCGTTATTCAATTGAAAATGACAGAGATTTAGACGATTCTGAAAAGAAAAATATTAATGCTAAACTAATTGAAATATTTGGAGAGAAAACTTGGCTTTTATTATCTGATGATGAAAAAACAGCATCTTATGATTATGTAGCCAAATATTACAAAGAGTTTTTGAGAAAATCAGTCCTGTCAAAGACTAATTTATTCATGGAGAATGAGAGAATTCATGATCAAATTTTCAATGTAATTGCTGAAAAATATGACATACCAGAAGATAAGAAGAAATTTTTATGGCATCCATCAGAACAAGAAAATTATACCCAAGCCGAAGAATATGATTATTTTACGCTAAATGGTAAACCTGTTTATATTAAACAAATTGATAGAGAGAATTTTATTAAAAATA
>NZ_JAOCDF010000004.1:0-133016 GCF_029840775.1 Empedobacter sp. GD03865 | reverse complement strand
CAATATCTTTTTCTCAAAATATAGATGATAAGAGAGATTTGTTAATTAACAATCTTTGTAAGATCCTTACAAAAAATAAAAATCTTAATGATTTAGAAAGTGTTAATTTAGTTAATCAAGATGTTAGTTTAGTTGAATATTTTAAAGATTTTTCAAAAGAAGAAATTCAAGCTGAAGAAGAAGCTATTTTTTATAGATTTCAAAAAAATTGTAAAGAATACACTGATATAATAAAGAAATTCTCTGAAAAAAATAATGAAAACTGGATTACTTTAGAAAATTTGCCTAAATCAACAATCAATGATAAAGATTATAATTTAGTAAAGTCAGCTTCTGAATTATATTATTTTGACTACGAAGGAAATAAAACAATTGTAAAAATTGAAGATAATAATTGGATTGAATATTTTATTGATGAATCTTTTTCTAAACTAAAATTATATTGGATAAAAAATAATGATTTTAATCTAGAGTTTTTAGAAAGCAATAATTCAATGAAAAAATCATTTAGTAGAAAAGGAGAAATATATCAATATAGAATTTTAAGTAAAGAGAATAATTATTATTGGATCGCTTATTATACAAAAGATCTAAATAATATCGTAAAATTTAAATTATATATTCAATAAAAAACCTTCCATTACGGAAGGTTTTCTTGTTATATCGAGTTTCTTAATCTCTCTTATAATTTACGACAGCTTCTATAAAAGCTTGTGCATTTTCTACTGGAATATTTGGTAAAATTCCGTGACCTAAATTGGCAATATATTTATACGGACCAAAATCGTCAATCATTTCTTTTACCATTTGCTGAATAGTTTCTGGTGGAGATAACAAGCGAGAAGGATCAAAGTTACCTTGTAACGTCTTTTTGAAACCTGTAAACTCACGCGCTAATTGTGGCGTAATTGTCCAATCAACACCCAAAGCAGAAGCTTTAGAATCTGCCATTTTCTCTAAAGCAAACCAACAACCTTTTGCAAAAACTGTTACAGGAACTACTTTAGAAACTTCGTTCACAATTTGCTCGATGTATTTCCAAGAAAATTCGTCATAATCTTTTGGAGATAACATTCCACCCCAAGAATCAAAAATCTGAATCACATTTGCACCATGTTCCACTTTTTTCAACAAATATTGAATCGTAGTTTGAGTGATTTTCTCTAACAATTGGTGCGCTGCAACTGGATTTTGGAAACAGAAACCTTTCGCTTGATCAAAAGATTTAGAACCACGACCTTCCACTGCATAACACAACAATGTCCAAGGCGATCCTGCAAAACCAATCAACGGAATATTATTATCCAATTCTTTCTTTGTGATATCCATCGCTGCATAAACGTAACCTAACTCTTCTTCAACATCAGGAATATAAACTTTTTCTACATCTTGAGCTGTACGAATACGATTCTCTAACCACGGACCAACACCAGGTTTCATCTCGAAATTCATTCCCATTGCTTGTGGTACAACCAAAATATCCGAAAAGATAATGGCTGCATCCAACGGAAAACGACGAATTGGTTGAACTGTAATTTCAGCCGCTAATTCTGGCGTTTGACAACGTGTAAAGAAATCATATTTATCTCTCAATTCGATAAATTCTGGTAAATAACGTCCTGCTTGACGCATCATCCACACTGGCGGACGCTCTACCTCCTCACCTCTCAATGCTTTTAAAAGCAAATCATTTTTTATCATTGATGTATTTTTTTATATTTTCGATAACCACTTCCACCAAAGGTGTTTGCGCAGTTATAATTTCATAATTTGGATAAACTTCTTGTATCGCAGAGGTTGTTGTATTTCCGATTGTAAAAATACGCGAACTTTCTGAAATTTCATTTTGTTGATGAAACGCTTTGAATGACAACGGACTAAAAAAAGCATACGCATCAAATGTTTCATTTAATTGATAAACAATTTGCCCTGATTGATATGTTATAATTTGATTGACTTCGTGATTTGCTTTTGATAATTCATTCACCAACAAATCTCGACGGGAAGAACCACATAAGAAATTCCATTTCGGAGAATAATTTCCTGAAATTAATTTCGAAGCTAAATCTTCTGCATAATCTTCAACCAACACAACATCTCTGTTTTGCGCTTTTAGTTTTTCTGCCGTTTTTTTTCCAACAACAAAAAAATGACCATTCAATTCCAAATCTTGAATGGCATTTACAGTATTTTGACTCGTCACGATAAACTGATGAACGGATTCATCAATCTGTGCATAAATTTCATTTTTCGAAGTCAAATCGATTTGTAAAGTTGGTTTACAAACCACCTCAACATCAGTTCCAAATTCTTTTTCAAGCAATTCAGAAGAAATTAACTTCGTGAATAAAACCTTCGTTCGCACTATTTCGTTCCGATTTCTTTTTTTATTTGTTCAATCATTTTTGCTGCACCTTGTGCAATACATTCTTCAGCAAATTCGCGACCTTTCGTCAAATATTCATCTGCTTTGAATTGTCTTTCGATTGAAATCATTTCTTGTCCATCAATGGTTAAAATTGCTCCTTTGAAGGAGTAATTTTCTTCATCAATTTTCTCAACTAATGCTCCAATTGGCGCTGTACAACCACCTTCTAAAACATTCAAAAATTGACGTTCTACCGTTGCAAAAAGTTCACATTGAGGATTATTAATATCACTCAAATCCAAACCTTCTTTGGCTACAATTCCTAAAATTCCTTGTGATGGTGCAGCAATCATCCAATCAATCACTTTATAATGAAGACCTTTTTCTGCCAATTCATCTAAAATTTCTGAACGATCCAAACCTGCAAAAGCAAAAACAGCTCCGTCCCAATCTGCATTATCTTGCAACTTTTTCAGACGTAATTGCACATTTCCACGTAAATCTACAATCGTATCATTTGGATATTTATGATTCCAAAATGCTTTACGACGCAAAGATCCAGTAGCGATAACACGATGTTTTTTCTCGAAAATATCTTCCGATTTGTACACCAAAATATCCGCAGAACTTGCGCGTTCTGGATATGCAATCAACTCTAATTTTTCTGGTAAAACAGTTGGCACATCTTTCAACGAATGAACCGCAATATCTACTTGATCATTCAACAAAGCAATGTCCAATGAACGCGTAAAAACACCTGTTAAACCTAATGAATAAATGGGTTGTTTTAGATTTGCATCGCCTTCAGAAGTAATCGGAACGATTTCTGTTGGATGACCTTTTGCCTCAAGAATAGAAGCAACTTTATTGGCTTGCCAAAGCGCTAACGGACTTTGACGTGTACCAATTTTTATTGTTTTCATGATTGTATTAAGCTTGTTTTAAATGAAACATTTTTTCGATTAACTGAATTGTTTCGTCTGCGTTTTCTTTATTTTCGATCAAATAAGAAGCAAACTGATTTGTAATTTTCTGAATTACTTTTTCAGTTAAAATCGTTTCATTTTCGTCGATATTTACATTGTCTTTTTTCAAGTTATTTAAAGCAAAACTCTGAAAAAAGTCTAATCTATCTTTGAAAGATTGAATAGCTGGAACCAATTCTCTGGTTTCTAACCATTCGTAAAACTCTGTAGAATGCTCCTCTATAATTGCCAATGCTTCTGGAATTGCATTGCGACGTTGCGCAATTGTATCGTCTACCATTTTAGATAATCCATCTACATTTACCAATTGAATAGATTCGCGAGCAGCCAATGTATGAATTACATTTTCTGGAACTGACATATCAATAATCGTCATTTCCTTATCGAACGGAATCATTTCTTCTGTAATCGTGTAATTACTTGCTCCCGTTGCAACAATTAGAATATCTGTTTTTTGTAATTCTTCTTTTAATTCGCTGTGATCTTTTACGGTAATATCGTATTTCAGTCCAAGAATTTCTGCCTTTTCTTTTGTACGATTGATTAGCGTAATGTTTGTATTTGGATAATGTTTGACCAAATTAGCACACGTATTACGACCAATTTTACCAATTCCGTACAACAAAATATTTTTGTCAACTAAGTTTCCTTGCGTTGCTTGAATAAAATTAACCGCTGAATATGCAACCGAAGCAGAACCGTTACTTAAGAAAGTTTCGTTCTTCACTTTTTTACTAATTTGAATCGCAGTATTTACCAAACGCTCTAAAAAAGCATTTGATGCACCTTGTTTTTTGAAACGGGAAAACCAAATTTTGATTTGTCCGATGATATCAAAATCACCTAAAATCTGACTTTCTAATCCCGACGAAACACGGAATAAATGTGTAATCGCTTCTTCTCCTTCTTTTACCATCATAAATTGACGGAATTCATCTGCATTACCTTCTGTGTATTTACAATATTGCTCAACGATTTGATCTTCGTTTTCTGCAAAACCATAAAATTCAGTACGATTACAAGTTGATACAATAAAAAAGTTTTCTAATCCATTCGTTTTAGAATCTTGCGTAAACGTTTCAACTTGTTCCGGGAAAAATGTAAATTTACCACGTGTAATGGCGTCAGCTTTTTCATAACTGATTCCGATTACGTAAAAATTTTCTTCCGTTTTATTACCTCTAATTGCCATTTCTTCAAATACTGATACAAAAGTAGTTTCAAAAGTCTTCGAAAAATAACTTTAAAAAGAAAAAATAACGCTAAAAATTAAAGTTTGCTTTTTTAGAATAATTATAAATTAAAGGTTTATATTTGTATGTAAACCATTATAAAGAGCGAAGTTGACAATTATCACGTTTTTTATATGACAAACCTCATTATTCAAAATGGAATTAAAAAATACCCATAAAAGTAAAATTAACGAGTATAAATTGTCAACAGACGTATTTATCGCTCAAATAGACAACTTTACAGCTTCTACAGACACGATTCTGAAAGGAATTGACAAGCGTTATATACAATTCTATTTTTGTACAAAAGGTTCGTTGACATTTAATTTTAATAATGGTATTTATAAAATCAATTTGAACGAAGGAAAAAGCTTTTTGTTCTATTATCCGACATTGGACATTCCATTATCGTTGAATATAAATGCCGAAAGCAAGGTTTATATTGTGGTTTTGTCTATTCAGAAATTACATCAATTGTTTGCAGAATATCAAATTCAGAATAATTTGATTTCGAGTATGACGCAAGAAAAATTTTATATTGAACGAGAAATTGGACCTTCAATAAAATTAGTTTTGAATCAAATTGAACAAATGAAACTTTCTCCGCAATTTCAAAATTTATTTTTGATTGGAAAAATGTACGAATTATTCACCCTTTATTTTTCTGAAATTGAAAGTCAAACCGAACATTGTCCTTTCTTGAATGATGAAAATGAAGGAAAACGAATTAAAGAAATAAAAGATTATTTATTAGCTGATTTTAAAAATCCGCCAACCATCAAACAACTTTGCGAAAAATTTTCGATATCGGAATACCATCTGAAAGAAGGTTTCAAAGAACTTTATGGGACAACTGTTTATGGTTATTTGTTGGATAAAAAACTGGAATATGCCTTGCATAAATTAGAAGAAAATCAACAAATGGTAAAAGATATTTCGTTTGAAATTGGTTATGAAAACCCATCTCATTTTATATCAGCATTTAAGAAGAAATATGGTTTAACGCCTAAACAATACATCAAACAATTTCAGTAAAAGTTTAACGATTTCTAATCTAAATATTCCGGTTTAACTACTTATAAATACTTACTTTTGTCAAATATTTATAAATAATTATGCAAAAATTTTTACTTCTTTTATTTCCTTTTGCCGCTTTTGCGCAGCAACCCGACTATTATGAAGGGATTGATTTTAAACAAAATGGAAAAACGATAAAGGAAGAATTACACGATTTAATCAATGCTACGCATCATGCAGTTAGTTATTCGCCTGGAGTTTGGAATATTTTAGATAAATCCGACTTAGATTTAGATTCGAAAGGTCGCGTTTTATTGATCTATGGTTTTACTGATAATTCTACTGTTTATGCTGAACAACGCACGCGCGATGTAAACAACAAAAACAATACTGGTGGAAATGCAAATGGAAAATGGGAACGCGAACATGTTTTTCCAAAATCATTAGCAAATCCTGTTTTAACGACTAATAATCCAGGAACAGGTACAGATGCGCACAATTTACGTGCAGTTGATAGACAATTAAATTCGACTAGAAGTAACAATGCTTATCGTGAAAAATGGGCACAGGATGTGACAGGACAAGCTAAATTGATCAATGGAGGTTTTTATCCTGGTGATGAATGGACGGGAGATGTGGCGCGAATTATT
Organism: Empedobacter sp. GD03865; assembly: GCF_029840775.1. Taxonomy (NCBI): domain Bacteria; kingdom Pseudomonadati; phylum Bacteroidota; class Flavobacteriia; order Flavobacteriales; family Weeksellaceae; genus Empedobacter; species Empedobacter sp. GD03865. The sequence continues at coordinate 126,763 of NZ_JAOCDF010000004.1, read as the reverse complement.
ATGTATATGTATGTACATTATGGGTTGGAAACCGATCCGCAATTGGTTGCGTACAACAATACGACAACAACCAATAATGATGGAATGCCAGATATGTTTTTGAAATGGAATGTGCAGGATAAAGTATCTGAATTTGAGAAAGTTCGAAACGAAATTATTGCCGAAACACAAGGAAGTCGAAATCCTTTTATTGATAATCCGTATTTAGCAACATTAATTTGGGGCGGAGATAAAGCCGAAAATACTTGGGCTGAATTATCTGCGAACGATTACAATTATCAACAAACGCTTGTAGAAGTTTTTCCAAATCCAACAACAGATAAGGTAAAAATTAATGCGAAGAATTTTGATTATGTCAATTTATATGATTTTAATGGTCGTTTACTTGGAATTGAATTAGGTTCGGAAGTTAATTTGAAAAATTATCCAGCTGGAATGTATATTTTATCTATTCACCTAAAAGATGGAAAAATCATCACGAAAAAAGTGATTAAGAAATAATTTTAAACAAAAAATTCCAACTCTAAGAGTTGGAATTTTTTGTTTATTCATTTTAACAACCTTCGTTATACATCACGTCAAAAGAAGCTACTTTATCATTTACCAATTTGAATTGTAATATTGAACCTGCATCTTGATCTTCTACATTAAAATAACGAAAAGCCTTTGTTCTTTTATCCGTTTTATCATCATAACCATCATAAATAGAGATATTCAAGTTTTTGTATTTTGATAATAATTCATCTAATGAAGAACCAACTTTAATTCCAGACAATGTTTTAAGGCTCGAATCTGTCGATTTTACGCTATAAACAGTCAAATTATTAGAACCATTTCCATCTCCGTTCGACGTTAAACCAACTTTATACGTTACACCTTTCGAAACAATTGTCAAATCATCTTCTGGATAACCATATTCATTTAATTTCAATTTGAATTTTTGTCCAGTCAATTTTTCTAATTCAGACAATTTCATTCCAAGTTTTACGTCATTGATACGAGTTGTAGAAACTTGCGCTTGCAAAGCTATTCCAGCTATAAATGCAGCTATAAAAAACATTTTTTTCATTTTTATGTATTTAGGTTTTATTCATTATTTTAAAGTGTACATTCTTCTGGATTATAAGAACTCAATCCTATTGTTGTTACAATTTCATTTTTCAAAGAAAAAGTCAATATTACACCATTTTCTCTATCGTCAATTCTAAATTCTCTGTAATTATTATTCGATTTATCCAACAACACATTGTATTTCGACGAATAAGCTTTCCATAAATCCTCCAACGTACTGCCAATACCAATTCCAGATAAGGTTTTAATGTTTTTACTTGTTGTCGAAATAGAACTTAAATAGGTGTCATTTTCTGTTTTGCTCAAATAACCACTTCTTATTTCGATTGTGTAATCAATTCCTTTTAAAGTTATTTTCGTTTCTCCTTCATCAACAATTGCAGCAGGTTTTTTACCTAACAATTTTAATACTTCGGACGGACGCATTCCAATTTTCAACTCATTCATTCGTGTTGTAGAAATCTGACCAAATCCAACTATTGAAAGTAAGAAAAATCCTACTAAAGCTATTTTAGTTTTCATAAATATTGTTATTTAAAAAACCCGATTCATTTGACAAAACCATTTTTACGACTTTATTATTTTTTAAATAAAAATCTAATGTACATCCATTATCAAGATCATTTATTGCAAAAGCTCTGACCGATTTTGTTTCGTCATCTTCAAAAATATCTTGCACCGAAATATCATATTTTTTGTACGCTTTCCATAAATCATCCAACGAACTTCCAATTTTTATTCCTGATAAAGTCGAAAGTTGAGCGCTAACAGACGAAACCATATAGACTTCGAATTGTTTCGTTTTCAAATTTCTATAATACGAAATATGATATTTAATTCCATTCAACTCAATGTCCTGTTCAGGCATTTCAGGATTATTTACATCATAAAGAGCTAATTTATTTGGCGTTAAAGCTGCAACTTGTTTTTGTGTCATTTCGTACGAAATATCTCCAAATTTGGAAGTCGTTACTTTTTGAGCAAACATTATCGAAGTAAATAGCAAAAAGCACCCTAAAATTGAAAAAAATCGACTAAGCATAAGCATTAATTTGAGCAATATGTTTTACAATTTTTCCATTATCCAAAACCCAAAGTGCATCATAAACACCAGCTCCATCGCTATATGTACCGAACAAATAATATTGATTTAACTCTTTATTGTAAGTAAGTTTTGTTGCTGATAAATTCGCATTATATAAATTGATAAAATATTCTTTTGGAATGATAATTTCTTTTCCTTTGAATGATATTTTAAACGATTTGAATTCTGTTTGAGGAATCATTCCATCCGAACCAAAAAAATCTTTTTCATCAATCGCATAAACAAAATCACTTTCCTTGAAAATTTTATGTTTTTTCGAATTAAATTCTTTCGTTTCGAGCTGAATGGTATAATCAGCAACCGAAAATTCTATTTTAGAATCATTGACTGAAGTTGGTGAAATAGTTTCAAAATCTTCTAACTTTTTGATTCGATCATAGTAAACATAACCAGCTTTTTCAGGCTGATATTCAACCAAATACCATTTCGATTTTTCTTCATCAGAATCAATTGGATAAATTGAATTTGAATTGACTTTAGCAACAATTTTAGACGAAATATTTTTCTCATCTCTCACATTTGAAAAACCATCTTTATCTTGCACAATCCCAAATTGAGCTTGCACAAAATAGCCTAAAAAAGTAGTAAGAATGAATAAACTTTTTTTCATTTTTTGATTCGATTTTCTTGAAGTAAAGCTAACAAAATCTAAACCAAAAATTTTCACGAATTATAGTGATTTTACTTTAAAGTCATCTTATACATAAATGGATAAATCAAATTAGAAATATTGGTATCAGAATAATTAGCGTATATTCCTTTTTCATCAATCACTACAATGTTCAGCCCTTTTTGATTCATAGAATAATCCTTGTTATCTATAATAATGTTTGAGTAATTTCCTGATAAATATCCTGCAGATGTTAATTTATTAAGATGTTTATCATATGGTAAATCTATATCAGTTATTTTTACAACATCAAAATTATCTAATTCTTCTGCGATAACTTTATTATTATTAATAATAGCTAAATAAGAACCTCTAATTTGTAATTTATCAATTTTATTTAAACCAATCTTTTTTAAACCTAATTTATCATTATCATTCAAACCATTTACAGCCTCATCTTTTGCAGAAATAATAATTGTTTTACTTTTATTTGAATTGATAAAATCAACTATATTTTCTTCTTTCTGAAGATCTAAATAGCTTAATAGATAAAGATCTTGTGGAATTTCTTGCGCATATTTTACGGGAATATAAAACTCTTTTGGTAATTGATTTGGATCAAGTGCTTGCAGAATATTTAAACTTTTAGGATTATCCACAAATTTCATATAATTAACAGCCATTGCTCCATAATAATCATAAAACGGAGCATGAGGTAAAAACAATGTAGAATTATCAGGAATAGAATTCGCATAAATTTCTAATTCATTCATTGGATTAAGACTTATTTTATCCAATTTTTTATTTGTTTGATTAATAAAAATAAAACCTAATAAAACATGTAGAACTATAATTATTATTTTAGTTTTCTTTGAAATTATTGAATTCAAATAGATTAAAAAAAATAGTGAAATATAAATGAATATAGGTATATAATAAACAACAATATCGCCTATATCATAACGAGAAGTAAAAATAATATGGCAAAGTAAAGCTATTAGTAAAAAAAATTTAATTTGATGATCACTTTTTGTATTATCTCTTTTAGAAAAGAAGCAGATAATTAATATTATTAAAATAGACCATCCAATATTCTTCCATATTTGGGTTAACATAATTGATAACGACTCGGAAAATATATAGTATAACCCAAGATTATTATTTAATTGATCTCGGAATTGCCCTCCTGTTACATAATCTACAAAATGATTAAATGTAGGATTATAACCTACATACTCTAACCCAATAGATTCTTGATGTGCTAAATACCATAAATAATAATATTGACTTATTCCGATTAGAATTGATAAAAACGTTATAATAATAAATTTTGGTTGAAAAAATAATTTCTTATCTACCACATATATCAAATAAACAAATGCTGGTAGAAAAGTTATCATCATAAGATGATTTCCAAAGCTAATTGCATAAATAAAAATAGATAAGTATAAATACGTATTTTTACGAGTGTAATAATAATTTATTAAACAGAAAAGTGTTGAAACTAGATAAAAAGAATTCAATGTATAAACCTCTGGTTCTGTTGATTGACTCCAAAAAACATAACAACTACCAAGCGTAATAACTGGTAATAAACTTACAAAACTGTCTTTTGTCAATGACAATGCTGTTTTATATAAAACTGCTAACGTTGCCACTCCAAATAATGTTGATAATATTGATATTCTTTTCCATGGTTCAAAAAAAGGTAAATATTGAGCAAACATTTTTGTAATAAATGTATACTGAGGATAACCAGTTGAATGTGGAACTCCATCTATAGCCCATAAAAATTGAAACTTAGCAGAATCTCCAAAGTTGACTCTCCCCCCTACTCCAGGATAAAGTGTAAAATAATATAGTATAGAAAAGAATACTAAAATAATAATTAATAAACTATTATCTACAATCTTTTTGCTTAACATAATTCCAATTTAAATAATACTTAAACAGAAATTATCTAATTTTATTTTACAAAATCGATATTTCTTTTCAAACCATCAAATTTTGTACGTTTTACAGGTGATTTGTTAAAAATTTTTCGAAAAACATCCTCTGTAATTTCTTCCCAATCTTTCTTCGAGAATTGATTAATCTTTTCGTTACCAACAAAACGAGTTTCTTTCGTTTGCAATGAAAAACGATTCCACGGACAAACTTCTTGACAAACATCACAACCAAAAATCCAATCGTCAAATTTCCCTTTCATTTCGGTCGGAATTTGATCTTTCAATTCAATTGTAAAATACGAAATACACTGACTTCCGTTCACTGTTTTATTGGGTAAGATTGCCTCAGTTGGGCAAGCATCAATACAACGCGTACATTTTCCACAATGATCAGTTTCAATTGGAGAATCATAAGCTAAATCCAAATCAATAATTAATTCGGATAAAAAGAAAAATGAGCCTTTTTGTTTAGACAATGTTAACGAATTTTTTCCTACCCAACCAATTCCAGCTTTTCTAGCCCAAGCATGTTCCAGAATTGGTGCTGAATCGGTAAAAGCTCTTCCGTTCACTTCTCCTATTTCTTCTTGAATAAAATCTAATAATTCGCGTACTTTTTCCTTCACGACAAAATGATAATCTTCGCCTTGCGCATACATCGCAACCTTGTAAGAATTTGGATTTCGATCTAAATTTTGGTAATAATTATACGCCAACGAAATTACAGATTTTGCTCCTTCGACCAAAATTCGAGGATCCAATCGCATATCAAAATGATTTTCCATATACTGCATTTCACCGTGAAAATCATTCTTCAACCAAGCTTCTAAATGAGGTGCTTCTTCTTCCAAAAAATCAGCTTTGGCTATACCACAAGAAATAAATCCCAACGCTTCAGCTTTTTCTTTGATTCGTTGGGACCATTTTATTTTGATATGTTCTTCTGTTTGAAGGAGCATTAGTTAATTCGTAATTATGAATTTATAATTATTATATCGACGAGATTAAATTTTATCATTCTGAATGAAACGTGAGTGAAATGAAGAATCTTAGATTCCTCCTAACGCAAGAATAATATGTCGTGTTAAGTGATTTTCTATTCGTTAAAATAAAAAAATCGGATCGAAACATATAAAGATTCTTCGACAAGCTCAGAATGACAGCGAACTTAGAGCAAAATTACAAATCAAACAAATCAGTTTGAGGTGAATTTTCGCCACGATATTTTACCCCAATATGCTTGTATGCTTTTTCTGTTGCAATACGTCCACGCGCAGTGCGCATCAAATAACCTTCTTGAATCAAATACGGTTCATAAACTTCTTCCAACGTTCCGCCATTTTCTCCAACTGCTGTTGCCAAAGTTGTAATTCCGACTGGTCCACCTTTAAATTTTTCAATAATTGTTGATAAAATTCTGTTATCCATTTCATCTAAACCATTATCATCAACTTTTAGAGCTTTTAAAGAAAATTCAGCAATTGATAAATCAATTTTTCCATTTCCTTTAATTTGTGCAAAATCTCGAGTCCTTCTCAATAAAGCATTTGCTATACGAGGAGTTCCACGACTACGACCTGCAATTTCTATCGCCGCTCTTTCGTCAATTGGTGTGTCTAAAATACGAGAAGATCGCTCAACAATCGTACTTAATAATTCAACATTATAATATTCGAAACGGAAATTAATTCCAAAACGAGCACGAAGCGGCGCAGTTAATAAACCAGAACGCGTTGTTGCACCAATTAATGTAAAAGGATTCAAACCAATTTGAACCGAACGTGCATTTGGTCCAGATTCGATCATAATATCAATCTTAAAATCTTCCATTGCCGAATACAAATATTCTTCGATAACGGGAGACATACGATGGATTTCATCAATAAAAAGCACATCATTTTCTTCCAAATTCGTCAATAAACCAGCTAAATCACTCGGTTTATCGAGAACTGGTCCAGATGTAATTTTGATTCCTACACCTAATTCATTCGCAATAATATTTGCTAATGTCGTTTTTCCCAAACCTGGAGGTCCGTGCAACAAAACGTGATCTAATGCTTCGCCACGAAGTTTAGACGCTTTTACGAAAACTTCTAAATTCTCGAGAATATGCGCTTGTCCAGCAAAATCATCAAAACTTTGCGGACGAACAGTATTTTCGTGATTTAGATCGTCGTCTGGATAAAATTCTTTATCAGGATTTAATAAATCTGACATAAAATGATGATATAAATTATAATGATGATATTACGAAGGACAAATTAAATTATCCTCCGTACTTTTACAACTACAAAGAACGCAATATTTTTTTAGATAAAAAGAATTATGAGCAAAGGAATATTATTAGTGAATTTAGGTTCGCCCGATTCTACCAATGTTGAAGACGTAAGAACTTATTTACGCGAATTTTTAATGGATAAGAAGGTTTTGGATTCTCCTTGGATTATTCGTAAAACTATTGTTGAATTATTTATTTTACCAAAAAGACCCGAAAAATCTGCAGAAGCTTATCGAAAAATTTGGACAAAAGAAGGTTCTCCTTTGATTGTTTACTCTAAAATTTTGAGAGATATGGTACAAAAACAAATGGATATTCCAGTTGTTTTGGCGATGCGTTACAAAAACCCTTCGATTGAAGCTGGTTTACAAGAGCTTTATGACAAAGGAGTTCGCGACATTTTGGTTGTTCCTTTATATCCTCAATACACGATGTCTTCTACAGAAACTGTTGCGGATAAAGTGCTTGAAATTCAGAAAAAAAGTTACAAAGACATTAAGATTAATTTCTTGAAAGCTTTTTACAATCATCCAGATTATATCAAGGTTTTAGGAGATTCTATCAAAGAAAATTTACCTGAAGAATACGATAAAATATTATTCACTTATCATGGAATTCCAGAGCGTCATGATAATAAAGCACTTCGTGCTGCGAAGATTAGTAAATTACCAATTGAAACTTATCGTAATCAATGTTTTGAAACAACAAGGTTATTAACTGAATATCTACAATTACCAGAAGATAAATACACAACATCTTTTCAATCTCGTTTGGGGCGTGATCCTTGGATAAAACCATATACAGATTATGTATTGGAAGAGTTTCCTAAGCAAGGCGTGAAAAATTTAGTTGTTTGTTCACCTGCCTTTGTTGCAGATTGTTTGGAGACTTTGGAAGAAATTTCGATGGAAGGACAAGAAGAATTCTTAAAAGCTGGTGGAGAACAATTTACATACATTCCATGTTTGAATGATCGTCAAGAATGGGTGGATACATTGGTAAAATGGTTAAAAGGTTGGCAAAATAATTAAGAAAGGTTTTTAGCCTTACAAAATAAATTAGATATCTTTGTTTGGAACTTTTCAATTTTAAACAAAGATATTTTTTTAAAATGAGACTAATTTTCTCAATTATTTTTTTAGTCCTATCACTTTTTAGTTCTGCTCAATTTTTAGATACCAGTGGAAATCTAATTATTGATGGTCGAAAATATCTGAAATCTAAAGTGGATACTACAGGACGAAAATCGGGTTGGGAAATTTATGGTACAAATACTTTAACCGTTAATCAGAATACCTTTTCCAATTGGATGGCAGGAGGTGAAAATTCGGTTTCACTGAATGCAAAAACTGATTACGAATTTAATTTCCGAAAAAAGAAACACTTTTGGGACAATCGTTTTATTTTTGAATATGGTTTTTTAGATAATAAAACCAATGGAACACGTAAAACTGCTGACAATCTAAATATCACAACTTCTTATGGATATTTGATTAAAGAAAAATGGTACCTAACCTCATCACTTAATATTCGTTCACAGTTTTCTGCGGGTTTCAATTATGGAACAACTCCAAAAACAAAACTATCAAATTTGTTTGCGCCTGCATATGTAACAATTGGGGTCGGTGCGAATTATACGCCAAATTCTAATTTTTCTGTCAGTTTTCAACCTTTAACATCAAGAACAACAATTGTTGCAGACAAAGATTTGCAAAAGAAAGGAACCTATGGTTTGCGAAATGATGGCGATACGTTTCTTTTCGAAGTTGGTGCATATTTAGGTGGACGTTATAAGGTAAAACTTTTTGATAATGTCACTTACGATAATAATATTGGAATTTTCTCCAATTATTCCAACAAATTTTATAACCTCGATATTGTGTATGCAGGATTGTTAGATATGAAAATTAATAATTTTATGTCCACGCAATTAACTATCAATTTGATTTATGATGAAGATCAAGTTGCGCAAACACAGTTTAAACAAGCTCTTGGGATTGGCTTAACATATAAAATAGACAATACTAAGAAAAAAGATAAGAAGAAACGTAGAAAGAAGGAAATTCTCCCATATTTCGATACATCTGGCATTTCCCCAGTCAATTTACCTAGAATAAAACTGGATAAACAAAACTATGATCAAGTTTTTGATAAAAATACAATTGACGAAAAATCAACGTATATTAAATCAGAATCCATATTTTTGGAATAAAATAACTATTAAATCAACCAATCTAATGAAAAAAATTTTATTTACATTAGCAATTTTAGGAAGTGCTACAACTTTTGCGCAAACAGTAAAAGATGGTAAAGTAGCTACTGATAGCAAGCGTTATTTAAAAGATCAAAAATTTGATGGTCGTCAACCTGGCTGGTTTGTTTCAGGAAATAATTCACTTTTATTTTCTCAAAGTGCATTCAGTAATTGGGTTCCGGGAGGTGTAAATTCGTTTGCGCTAAATGGAAGTTTAGATTATGAATTTAACTTGACAAAAGAAAAACATATTTGGGATAATCGTGTTGTTTTGGGATACGGAATCCAGACTAACAAAGGCGAAAGTTCTCGCAAAACAAATGATGTTATCGACTTAACTTCTTCTTATGGTTACAGCATCGGAAATCATTGGTATTTAGCTGCCTCTATCAATTTTCGCACACAATTTACAGATGGTTTTGATTATTCAACAGATCCAAAAACGAAGATCTCAGGCTTGATGGCTCCAGGTTATCTAAGCTTAGGTTTGGGTGCGGATTACAAACCAAACGAAAATTTCCAAGTTAATATTCATCCATTTACACCAAGAATGACATTTGTTTTGGACAAAGATTTACAGAAAAAAGGAAACTTTGGACTTAAAAATGATGGCGATACAACTTTATTCGAGTTTGGTGCATATTTAGGTGCGCGATACAAACTACAAATTATGGAAGGAATTTCTTATGATAACCGTGTTGGAATTTACGCTGATTATCTGAAAAATTTCGGAAATATGGACGTTGCTTATCAAGGAATTTTGGATATGAAAGTGAACAAGTTTGTCTCGGCACAAGTAAGTTTAAATTTACTGTATGATGAAGATCAAATCAAGAAAACACAGATAAAACAAACACTTGGAATCGGATTTAATTACAAATTTGATAACACTCCACCAAAAGTAGAAGAAGCGCCAGCAACTGCATTTATGCAAGAAGCACCAATTTTCGAAGAAAAAGAAGAAACTGTAGAAGTAGCAACAAATATTCTGAAAAGAGAACCAATTCTTAATGAAACAAAATTAGTCACTCAATAATATTTTCAACCTGCTTTTAATAAGCAGGTTTTTTATTTTTCTTATTTTTAAAGCTCAATAGAAGAATAAAATGACAAAAAATATTTTCGGCGCACTATTACCACAAATTTTAATGATTGTTTGGGCAGCTTTCGAGTTTTACCTTGGGTTCAACAACGAACAAAATAACCGCATCATTCTTAGCGCAATCGTGATATTAATCTTCGTTATTTTTACAATTATTACATTAGTCAAAGTTATCAAATACCCTAACGACCCTACTTATTTGAAGAAAAAGTAATTTTTATGAATGTAATTCTTAAAACTGAACGATTAACTTTAAGACCAGTCACAATTGATGATACTGAAACAATTCATCAATTACATTCTATCGAAGAAGTTGATCAATATAACACTTTAGGAATTCCAGAAAATATAGAGGTTACAATTCTTCATGTAAAAGATTTAATAAAATCTAATCAAGGAGAACAACCACAAGCTTATACTTTTGTTATCGAAAATGACAATCAATTTGCTGGATTAATTTCTTTAAATTTAGGTCGGGCTAAATACAAGAATGCAGAAGTTTGGTTTAAACTTCATCCAGATTTTTGGAATAAAGGCTTTGCTACAGAAGCTTTAAAAGAAATTATTTCTTTTGGTTTTAATACTTTAAATCTTCATAGAATTGAAGCTGGATGCGCAATTGAAAATATTGGTTCTTACAAAGTTCTTGAAAAAGTTGGAATGATACGAGAAGCGCATACAAGACAATTACTTCCTCTAAAATCTGGTTGGGCAGATAATTATGGCTACGCTATATTATCGAGTGACATTCTATAAATATTAAGTCATTCCAAACTCATTTTAGAATCATATCTTATTTGATAACAAGTTCAGCTTATCTACAAATTCTCCCTTAAATTTCGTAAACTTGTGTTATTAAAACAACAAAAATGAAATTAATCGGTCCTTTCAAACAAATTATAACACTTGCCAATTTACCTTTAAAAGGTGCTATTCACGAAAACCAAGTCGAAGTTCTCGAAGATGGGGGAATTATTATTGATGATGAAACAATTGTAGAAATAGGAAATTTCGAAACGCTTTCTCAACAACATCCAAACATCCAAATTGAACGAATTGAAACAGAACAAATTCTTCTTCCAGGATTTGTAGATTCACACACACATGTTTGTTTTGGAGGAAATCGCGCCAAAGATTTCGCAATGCGTTTGGATGGAAAAACATATTTAGAAATTGCCAAAAGTGGTGGTGGAATTTGGTCTACAGTAACAGAAACACGTAAAAAAACGGTTGACGAACTGAAAGATATTACGCTAAAACATATTGCGCAATTAGCTAAACAAGGAATCACAACTGCTGAAGTAAAATCGGGTTATGCTCTCTCTGTTGAAGGTGAAATTAAAATGTTAGAAGCGATAAATATGGCGAATCAAGAAAGTGAAATCGATTTGATTCCTACTTTTTTAGGTGCGCATATGAAACCTAAAGATTTTGAAGGTTCGAACAAAGAATATTTAGAACTTTTGGTGAAAGAAGTTTTTCCTAAATTAAAATCTGATGATTTAGCAAATCGTATCGATATTTTTGTGGAACAATCTGCTTTCTCTGTTGAGGAAGGCGATTATTTCTTAAACGAAGCAAAAAATCAAGGTTTTGATATTACGATTCACGCTGATCAATTTACAGCTGGAGGAAGTTATTTAGCTACAAAATTCGATGCTTTGAGTGCAGATCATTTAGAATTTTCAGGAGAAGAAGAAGTGAAAAACCTTGCGAATTCTAATGTTGTTGCAACTGTTTTACCTGGCGCTTCTATCGGTTTGGGAATGCAATATGCACCTGCTCGAAAATTGTTAGATGCTGGTTGTTGCGTTTCGATTGCTTCGGATTGGAATCCTGGCTCAGCTCCAATGGGAAATCTTCTGACACAAGCTTCTGTTTTAGCTACTTTTGAAAAATTATCAATGGCAGAAGTTTTAGCTGCAATTACTTTTCGTGCTGCAAAGGCTTTAAATTTAGTTGATCGTGGAACAATAGAAAAAGGTAAAAAAGCCGATTTTATCAGCTTCTCTACCTTCGATTATCGTAATATTATCTATTATCAAGGACAATTACAACCAACAAATGTGTGGAAAAATGGTGCGTTGATTAATCAATAGTGTAAATATTATCAGGAGTGATGGTGTTTGTCGGCGTGTAAATTAACCAATCGGTAATCATTTCTTGCGGATAAAGACCTTCATCTCCTTCATTCAAACCTTCTACAGCATAAGGACGATTCAAACAAACGCCAAAAATTTCGTTGTTCTCATTGATTCCGTACACATCAAACCAAATGTGTTCCTTATTCATTTCATGATCGACATCAAATCCTAATTTAATTAAAAATCGATAATAATTTTCTTCATCTGCTTCTGGATTAAAATATGTGTTAAATGCTTTTTTATACAATTCAAAACGTTGATAAGCCAAGGCTGACATTCGTTCCGTTTCCTGATCGCTAATAAAGAAAATCGGATTATCTGCAATTGTCGCCGCATAAACTTCTGGTGTCAATGTATGTCCTTCTTGCACCGCTAACAAAACGCCACAAGGTTCATAATTTTCGTTTTCTGGCTGACGTTCATTGTAACCTCCCGGAATTGTTGCAGGATAATCTTTCACAACATCTTCCCAACGTTTCCAACAAAATGTAATATCCAAACCATCATAACCAATATTAAATTCTTCATTTTCTGGCGAACGAAAATCTGGTTTGATAAACGCATTTACAATCATATCCAAAGCCGAATTCATCTGCTCTACTCCATCTTTGATGTTCAACATCTCCAACTCCACAGAACCGCAACGATGCAAACCATGCGTATGCATCCAATACACGCGATCGCCATTTTCATCCTCATCATAAACGCCATGAATCACATATAAATACGAAGGCGCAGGCGGAATTTCTGACTCTGCTGTCACTTTAGCCCATTTACCAGAAAGCAAACGATAAGGCATAAAATCGACAACAATAGACGGGTTTTCAACAATTGCTTGCATAATTTTTAATTGCAAATGAAAACTATCCAATGCATCATTTCCAAAATACATCACAGATTCCAAATAAAAATCTTGTTGCGTTGCAATTTCCATTTCTTCGTCCGAAATCATATTTCCAAAACCAAATTCAGAATAATCGTTACTTCTCGCATCCACAACATACAAATTCACATCAAATTCTTCCTCCAAATAAGACACTACAAGTTGATATTCTTGCTTTACAGCTCCATTTTCGTCTTTATCAATCTCGATAAGATCAAAATTGATTAATTGAAAATAATCGGTTGATTTTAGACTTTTTTCAATTGATTCTCTTGAAAATACAAAATCTTTCGACGAAGGAAAAATTCCCATTGTAGAAGGTAAACTCAATCCATCCTCTGCAATTCCTTTGTACAATTCTTGATTTGTCATAGTTATTTTTAGTTTGTTTTTTGTTAAAGATAAATGTTTTAAGTTCATCAAAATTTTAGCAAAATGTTAAACTTTAAAATGATTAAAGATGATAATTCAGTTCGCATTACGTTAATTTATTGTAATTTTGTTCGCATAATTTTACAATTATGATAGCATCTATGACAGGTTACGGTAAATCCGTATTGGAATTACCTGAGAAAAAAGTAACGATAGAAATCCGTTCTTTAAACAGTAAAACACTAGATTTAAACACGAGAATTCCTTCTTTTTATCGTGAAAAAGAATTAGAAATCAGAAACCTTATTTCAGAAAAAGTTCAACGTGGAAAAGTTGATTTTTCGATGTTAGTAGAGTTAAATCCTGCTGCAAGAAATCAAAATATAAATGCTGAATTAATCAAAAGTTATATGGCAGAATTTAAATCAATCACACCAAATGTGACTGATGGTGAATTATTGCCTGTAGTAATGCGCCTTCCAGACGTTATTTCGTACACGCAAGACGATTTGAGTGAAGACGAATGGAATCAAATTCGCGCAACAATTATTGATGCGATCGACGCATTAAATCAATTTAGATTAGATGAAGGAAAAGTTTTAGAGAAATATTTGACTTTAAACTTGAATAACATTCTTGAGCTTTTAACACAAGTTGTCCCTTTTGAAAAAGAACGAATTGAAACTATAAAAGAACGTTTCAATAAACGTTTAGAAGAATTAAAAGTTGATGTTGATCAAAATCGTTTCGAACAAGAATTAATTTTCTATTTGGAGAAATTTGATATCACAGAAGAAAAAGTTCGTCTAAAAAACCATTGCGAATATTTCTTAAAAGAATTAGCTGGAACTGAATCAAATGGAAAAAAACTAGGATTTATTTCGCAAGAAATTGGTCGTGAAATCAATACATTAGGTTCTAAATCAAATCATTCTGAAATGCAAAAAATTGTTGTTCAGATGAAAGATGAATTAGAAAAAATTAAAGAACAATCGTTAAACATTTTATAATGAAAAAAGGAAAATTAATCGTCTTTTCGGCTCCATCAGGCGCAGGAAAAACAACTTTGGTTCGTTACGCTTTAGAACAATTGGAGAATATCAAATTTTCTATTTCTTGTACAACTAGAGATAAACGCGAAGGTGAAACTCACGGAGAAGACTATTATTTCTTAACACCAGAAGAATTTAAGGCAAAAATTGCAAACGACGAATTCGTAGAGCACGAAGAAGTTTACCGCGATAATTTTTACGGAACTTTAAAATCGGAAGTTGATCGCATTACATCTGAAGGAAATTCTGTAATTTTTGATATTGATGTTATTGGTGCATTGAATATCAAAAAATTGTACGGAGATCAATGTTTAACAGTATTTGTAAATCCTCCATCTTTGGAAATATTGAAAGAACGTTTAATTTCTCGCAACACAGAAAGCGAAGATAAATTGAAACAACGTATTGATAAAGCAGGAATTGAAATGGAAAAAGCTAAAGAGTTTGATATCATTTTATTGAACGACGATTTAGAAACTGCAAAAGCAAAAACCTTAGAAATTATTACAGATTTTATTAAATAATAATTTTTAATCATCATGATATAAATGCCTCGAATAAATAAAATCGAGGCATTTTTGTTATCTTTAGCTTTCGAAAAAATCACTACATAAAATGGAAATAGAAAATAGTTTAGAAATCAACAACGCCAATATTCATTATGTTCACCACGAAATAAATCCAGAAAATCCAACACTTATTTTTTTACACGATTCCTTAGGTTGCACCCAACTTTGGAGAGATTTCCCAAAAGAAGTTGCCGAAAAAACAAATTGTAATTTATTCATCTACGATAGAAAAGGTTATGGAAAATCGTCGCCTTTTACCATTGATCGTCGCGAATTTACTTACATGCATGATGAAGCAGATTTTCTAAATGATTTGGTTCAATATTTCAACTTCAAAGACATTATTTTATTTGGACATAGCGATGGCGGATCGATTGCGTTACTTTATGCTTCGAAATATCATCAAAATTTAAAAGGAATTGTTGTAGTTGGTTCGCACATTATTGTAGAAGAAATTTCTTTACAAGGAATCAGAGATGCAAAAATTGCATATGCAGAAACTAATTTGAAAGAACGTTTGACAAAATATCATGGCGATAAAACGCAGAAAGTTTTTGAGATGTGGACAGAAACTTGGTTACGCCCAGATTTTATTGATTTTGATATTCGAAAAGAATTGCAAAACATCGAATGTCCAACTTTGGTTATTCAAGGAATTGATGATGAATATGGTTCGATTGAGCAAGTAAATGGAATTATCAACAATGTAAAAGGAAGAAAAGAAAGTTATCTTGTTCCTGATGCAAAACATACACCTTACAAAGAGAATAGGACGCCGACTTTGGCAAAAACAGTTGAGTTTATTGATTCGTTATAACGAATCAATAAACCTAAATATTACCATTTTACTCAATTTTTTCTCCTACGTTTAATCCATTTATAAACTTCAAACCACAATACAGATAACATTGCTACAAGCATCGCCATTCCTAATTCTTTTAGATTCAACGAAGAAACTTTAAAAAATAAAGAAATTGGCTTTATATACAGTATTGCAAAAAGTATAAGCAATGTAAGAATTGTAACGCCAACCATTAAATTATTTTTATTTTTAAAACTTGACCACAAGCTATAATAAAACGATCTATTCGTTAAACTTAACCAAACATTTGAGAAAATCAACGTTGTAAAAACCATTGCTCGGGTTTTCTCTTCATTTCCGCCTAACTGATAAGTGTATTGATAAACAAAAAGCAATCCTAATGTGATGATAATTCCTTGAATAATACTTGTTGAAAGTTCTTTCCAATTCAGAAAAGTTTCCGTCATAGGACGAGGTTTTTCGTTCATAGAATTTTTCTCTAAAGGCTCGTTTTCATACACAATAGAACAGGTTGGTCCCATTACCAATTCTAAGAAAATAACATGAACCGGTGTGAAAATTTGCGGAAAAGCCCAACCTAAAAACAACGGCAATGAAACAATTAATATAATTGGAATATGAATCGAGATAATGTATTGAACAGCTTTTTTAAGATTCGTATAAATGCGTCTTCCAGCAGCTATTCCGATAACTAATTTTCCTAAATCATCATTTGTTAAAATTAATTGCGCAGCTTGTTTGGCTATTTCAGTTCCTTTTTCGCCCATTGCAACACCAATGTGTGCGGCTTTCAATGCTGGTCCATCGTTTACTCCGTCGCCCAACATTGCAACTACTTCTCCATCCTCTTTCAAAGCTTTCACGACGGCTAATTTTGCTTCGGGAAACATTCGTGCAAATAAGACTTTTTCGTCGGCTGCTTTTAATAATTCTTTTTCAGAAAGTTGTGTAATTTCACTTCCTGTAATACTATCTTCAGCATGAATAATTCCTGCCTGATTCGCAATACTCATCGTAGTTTCGGCATTATCGCCTGTAATTACTTTTACTTTTATTCCGGCATTATATATTTTCTCGAAAACCTCATTTATTCCCTTTTTAGGCGGATCATAAAAGACAACAAAACCTAACAATTCAAAAGGTAAATCTTGTTGTTGTTTTGGAAAATCGTTTGAATTAAAAGTAGATTTTGCAACACCCAAAAGTCGGAAACCTTTTGTTCCAAAATCGCGAATAACGTTTCGTAAATGATCTTTTTGTTGATCAGAAAGATTCGAAACTTGTAAAATAGCTTCTGGAGCACCTTTTGCCGCAATTATTCGTTGATTATCTTTATTTTTAAAACAATGCGTCATCATCGGAGGTTTTCCAGATAAAGGATATTCGAAAAACATTTGATATTGATTGCGCTCATCAACCTGTGTTTGTTCGTAAACTCGGTGTAACGTTTTTTCCATTGGATCGAATGGAACAGGTTCACTACTCCACATCGCATATTGTATAATCTCAGAAATTTCAACATCATTGAATTGATTTTCATCAAAAACCGTACACATTTTTGCATCATAAATTGCATTCAATTTCATCGAATTTTCGGTAATTGTGCCTGTTTTATCACTACAAATAACAGTTGTGCTTCCTAAAGTTTCGACAACACTACTCTTTTTTACAATAATTCCTTCGCGTAATAATTTCCATGAACCCAATGCCATAAATGTGGTAAATGCAACTGGAATTTCTTCGGGTAAAATAGACATTGCCAAAGTCAAACCGTTTAATAAACTACTTACAATGTCTTTTGTTTGAAAATAATTGAATCCACAAACCATTGCAAAAACAATGATTCCAATGATTGCCATTCCTTTCACAAATTTTTCTATCTGCAATTGCAAAGGCGATTTCTCTTCTTTTATAGATAAAATTGACGTTCCTATTTTCCCTAATTTTGTTTCTGCTCCAATGGCCGTCACTTCAAAAATAGCCAATCCAGAAACCGTCAAGGTTCCACTGTAAATTTCTGGATGATCTATATCTTTAAAAACTGACATACTTTCACCTGTTAAAGCAGATTCATTCACCGAAAAATCATTGCTATGAACAATATTTCCGTCTGCATTAATCATTTTTCCTTCTTCCGTCACGCACAAATCACCAATTGTAATTTCGTGTGTTGGAATCTCAACTAATCGTCCATTACGGATAACAGAACTCAAAGGTTCATTCAACTTTTCCAACTCTTGCAGAGCTTTTTGATTACGAGAATCTTGGTAAAATGAAATTCCTGTCACCGCAACAATCGCCACAAACATAAATGCAGCTTCGCCCAAATCACCAACCAACACATAAATAATTGATACCGCAATCAAAATTAGCGTCATTGGCTCTTTTAGAATATCAAACAATAAACTGTACCAAGCAGAATTTTGATTACTTTTTATCGCATTATCTCCGTATTCTTCTTGAGCTTTTTTTACTTCAGCATCAGATAATCCTTTTAAATTTTCAGGAATTTTTATAGACATTATTTCAATCGATTAGTGTTTACTAAAGTTACAGCTAAATCCAATTAAAAAATAGTTTAATCACTGATTATGTCCTATTTTGATTTGATTTCAATTAAAACAAAAAAAATCATTTCGAATGAAATGATTTTAGCTTTATTATTAAGGAATTAATTTTCGAATGCATCGCAGTTTATGCGAATATTTTTGAGAATCGGTATTGAAAATTCCATTTGTATCGATTGGGTCAATGCGAACTTTTCCGTGCGCATGCAAAATTTTTCCATTGCCACACATAATTCCGACATGAATAATTCGACCTTCTGCATTATCAAAAAAAGCTAAATCTCCAGGTTCTGCTTCTTCTACAAAACTCAAGACTTCGCCCATTTCCGCTTGTTGATAAGCATCTCTCGGAATTTTGTAACCGCCTATTTTATACACTTGTTGCGTTAAACCAGAACAATCAATTCCAAAAGAAGATTTTCCGCCCCATAAATAAGGAACATTTAGATAGGCTTTTGCTATTTCGACCAATTGATCTTTTGATTTTTTACCAGAAGTATATACCCCAAAATATTCAAAACATTTTGGACCAATTTTGATTTTACTTTCATTCAAAGCGCGAACTTCAGCTCCAATTGTCAACGTCATTGGCAAACCATTTTCCATTGCATGATTGTACGGATTGATAGCAAATTTCTCGATTGAATCTTTGTTATATTCTTCTTCCGAAATTTCTACAATTTGTTTTGGATCAAGCCAACCTTCATAACCATCAAAAGCCAATCGAACTTTCGTCCATTTTTCTAATCCTTCTAAAATAATCAACTTTTCTCCAAACAAAACCTGACTCACCATTTCTGATGAATCTCTTGCTTCGGAGCGCAATGGCGCAACACTTACTTGACAAATGGCGTACTTCATTATCTTTTTCGAATTAACGTAATTCCATCACGAATTGGTAAAATGATCGATTCGACACGTTCATCTTTCGTTACCATCTCATTAAATTCTTTCAAGATTTTTGTCGAAGGATCTTTTTTATCTTCCTCCTCCATCATCACTTTTCCGTACCACAACACATTGTCAACTAACATTGCTCCTCCGGGACGAAGAAGTTCCAAAACCTTCTCGAAATAATAAGGGTAACTCTCTTTATCGGCATCAATAAAAGCTAAATCTACAGAATCTTTTTCAATTGTGTTCAATTCTTCACGCGCATCATTGATTCTGAAATCAATTTTTGAGGCAAATTCTGATTCATCAAAATACTTTCTGCAAAGATATTCTAACTCATCATTTTTATCTATCGTTATGATTTTTCCATCAGTAGTTAAACCTTCTGCCAAACACAATGTTGCGTAACCTGTAAAAGTTCCTAACTCTAAAATAGTTTTTGGAGCTAAAATCTTTGACAAAATGCTTAACAAACGACCTTGATATTCTCCCGAAATCATGTGGGGCTGCGTTGTACATTGATAGGTTTCAACACGTAATCGGTTCAAGATTTCAGGTTCTTGATCCACATGATGATCTAAATACGATTCTAAAACTGGTGAAATTTTTATCATACCTTTAAAAAGTCAACAAAATTACAAAAAATGCATTGAATATCGGCTATATAAAGGAAATTTAGAAGAGAAAATTTATCTAAAATAATCAAACCAAAAAAGCATTACTTTTTGGGTAATGCTTTTTGTTTTGAAAATTATTCTGATAAACTTAGGCTAAATCTTAACCTCAGCCTTACTTTAAATTTTTCCTTTCTGAATAACAGTTACAACATCTGGATCTAATAATGTTGAAGTATCGCCAAAATCAGTTTCGTTACCTGCAATTTTTCTTAAAATACGACGCATAATTTTTCCGCTTCGCGTTTTTGGTAAACCTGAAACAAACTGTATTTTATCTGGTTTTGCAATTGCTCCAATTAATTTAGAAACTCCATTTTTTATTTCTGCTTCAAGTTCTGGTGAACCTTGTACTCCATCTTGTAAAATCACGAAAGCATATAATGCATTTCCTTTGATATCATGAGGATAGCCAACAACTGCGCTTTCCGCTACAGCTTCGTGTTCATTTATCGCATTTTCTATTGGCGCAGTTCCTAAATTATGTCCAGAAACAATCACCACATCATCTACACGTCCTGTAATTCGATAATTTTCCATTACATCACGATACGCTCCATCTCCTGTAAAATAATAGCCCGGAAATGTTGAAAAATAAGTTTCTACATAGCGTTTATGATCATCATAAATAGTACGAGCCATAGATGGCCAAGGAAATTTAATTGCTAAACGTCCTTCTGCTTTTTCATTTACTGCTTCTACTTCTTTTCCTTGTTCATCCATTAAAACTGGCTGAATTCCAGGAAGCGGTAATGTTGCAAACGTTGGACGAAGCGGCGTAATTCCTGCTAATGGCGAAATCAAAATAGATCCTGTTTCTGTTTGCCACCATGTATCCACAATTGGACAATTTCCTTTTCCAATATAATCATTAAACCAGTGCCAAGCTTCTTCGTTAATTGGTTCACCAACTGATCCTAAAACTTTAAGACTTGATAAATCATATTTCTCGACATAATCTAACGATTCACGAGCTAACGAACGAATTGCTGTTGGAGCTGTATAGAAATGTGTCACTTTTAATTTTTCGACAATTTCCCAAAAACGTCCAAAATCTGGAAAACTTGGAATTCCTTCGAACATTACCGAAGTTGCTCCACAAGCCAAAGGTCCATAAATAATGTAACTATGCCCCGTAATCCAACCAATATCTGCTGTACACCAATAAATATCGTTATGCTCCATTTGAAAAATATTATCGAACGAATAAGCCGTTTCTACCATATATCCACCACACGTATGCACCATTCCTTTTGGTTTTCCCGTAGAACCAGAAGTATACAAGATGAACAAAGGATCTTCAGCATCCATAATTTCCGCAGGACAATTATCGTCTACTTTATGCATTTCATCAATCCAAAATTTATCACGTCCACCAACCATAGAAGTAGGCTCTATAGCACGACGATAAACAATACACGACTGAATAGAAGCACAATCTTTTAACGCTTCATCACAAATTGCTTTTAAGTTAATTGATTTCGTTCCACGAAAAACTTCGTTTGCCGTCACCAAAACTTTACATTGCGCATCGTTGATACGAGAGGCAATTGCAGCAGAAGAAAATCCTGCAAAAACAATAGAATGTACCGCGCCAATACGAGCACAAGCTAACATCGCGATGGCTAATTCTGGAATCATTGGCATATAAATACACACACGATCTCCTTTTTGTACGCCATTATTTTTTAAGACATTCGCAAATTGGCAAACTTTTGAATGCAATTGACGATATGTAATAATTCGAGATTCTTCTAAAGGATTATTTGGTTCCCAAATTAAAGCTGTTTTGTTTCCATTTTTTTCCAAATGACGATCCAAAACATTTTCGGTAATATTTAGTTGTCCACCTTGAAACCATTTAAAATCTGCTTGTTCAAAATTATATTCAAGTGTTTTGTCCCATTTCTTTTGCCAAACGAAGTTTCCAGCAATTTTATCCCAAAATTTTTCAGGCTCCTCGACACTTTTTTTATACGCTTTCTTATATTCAGAAAACGAATTGATTCTAAAATTGTTAATCATTTTAATTTTAATTGTGGTTTTGAATACTAAATATAAAAAAAGCGAATCAATTTATCAAATTAACTCGCTTATATTTTACAAATGAATAAAAACTATTCTATTTTCCTTTATACGGACTTGCATTGTAATATGCTAAAGCAGTTGGTAAGGCTTCCTTTATTTTAGCCATACGCGTCGCATCCGAAGGGTGAGTACTCAAGAATTCTGAAACTCCTGCATTTCCACTTTTCGCCGCCATACGTTCCCAAAAAGGAATTGCTTGAGAAGGATCATAACCCGCCATCGCCATTAAATACAATCCTGTAACATCAGCATCTAATTCCATTTTACGAGAATAGTTTAGTAAACCAACTTGTGCACCTACAGGATATAATTGTTCAAAAACTTTTGCATATTCTGCATTTCCAATGGATCCACCAACTATTTGTCCTAAACCTTGTGCGGCCATTTGCTGAGAAGCTTGCTCCGCACTATGACCAGCCAAAGCGTGACCAATTTCGTGACCTAAAACAACAGCCAATCCAGTTGCATCTTTGGTAACAGGTAAAATACCTGAATAAACCGCAACTTTACCTCCAGGCATACACCATGCATTTACTTCGTTTGCATTTAACAACGTAAATTGCCATTGATAACCTTGTAATTGAGAAGATATTCCCTTTTCTTGATAATATTTTTCAGCGGCATATTTTAAACGTTCCCCTACTGTTTGCACCATTTTAGCATCGGCAGTACCTGTAATTACTTTCCCTTGTTTAAGAACCTGAGAATATTGTTTGTAAGCTGTCGGAAATAAATCTGCATTAGAAACTAATGACAACGATTTACGTCCGGTAACAGGGTTTGTAGCACAAGAAGCTAAGACTAAAGCTCCTGCTACGGTTAAAATTATTTTCTTCATATTTTTAAGTTTATTTACCAAGTTTCTTTTTGATTTCGTTCAATTTCATCAATGCTTCAACAGGTGTTAATGTATTGATATCTGTGTTCATAATTTCTTCTCGAATCGATTCTAAAATAGGATCATCTAACTGAAAGAAACTTAATTGCATATTATCTTGCGTTATTTTCTCCGTTTTATTCGAGATTCCTTCATCTGTTTTCGTTGCTTCCAAAATTTTCAACACATCATTTGCTCTGTCCACCACTCGTTTTGGCATCCCAGCCATTTTAGCAACATGTATACCAAAACTGTGCTCACTTCCTCCTGGAACTAATTTTCTCAAAAATAATATTGTATCTTTTGTTTCTTTGATACTAACATTAAAGTTTTTGATACGTTCCATCGATTTTGACATTTCATTCAATTCATGATAATGCGTTGCAAACAATGTTTTTGGTTTCAAGGCACTTTGATGTAAAAATTCTGCAATTGCCCATGCAATCGAAATTCCATCGTAAGTCGAAGTTCCTCGACCAATTTCATCCAATAAAATCAAACTTCGTTCCGAAATGTTATTTAAGATACTTGCTGTCTCATTCATTTCGACCATAAATGTCGATTCACCTGATGAAATATTATCTGAAGCACCAACTCGAGTAAAAACTTTATCAATGATTCCTAAATCTGCAGCTTGAGCTGGAACAAAACTTCCCATTTGCGCCATCAAAACAATCAAAGCAGTTTGACGTAAAAGCGCCGATTTACCAGACATATTTGGTCCAGTAATCATAATAATTTGTTGATGATCCGAATTTAACTCAACATTATTCGACACATATTGCTCGCCAATTGGTAATTGTTGCTCAATCACAGCATGGCGACCTTCTTTTATATTTAACTCAAAACCATCATTAAGAGAAGGTTTAGTGTAATTATTTTTCTCAGCTATTTCTGCAAAAGTTGACAAAACATCCAAAAATGCAATTGCTTTTGCCGTTTGTTGAATAGGTAAAAGTTTGGTGATAATTTCTTGTAATAATTCAATAAATAATTGATTTTCTATTGCAAGAATTTTTTCTTCTGCGCCAAGAATTTGTGTTTCGTATTCTTTTAATTCTTCGGTAATATAACGTTCTGCATTCACCAAAGTTTGCTTACGAATCCATTCTTCTGGCACTTTATCTTTGTGCGTATTTCGAACTTCAATATAATAACCAAACACATTATTGAATGCAATTTTCAAGGAAGAAATTCCAGTTCGCTCTGTTTCACGCTGACACATTTGATCCAAATAATCTTTTCCAGAAAACTGAATTTTTCTTAATCGATCCAATTCTTCCGAAACGCCATCTCTAATCACATTTCCTTTTACAATTTGATGAGGTGGCTCATTAGAAAGGGTATCAAAAATCTTTTGCGTTAAATGATCAATCGATTCTATTCGTGTAAATAGATCTGCAACTTCTTTGATATTTGATTGTTCAGCAACTTCTTTTATTTCCTCCGAAATTTTCAAGCTTTGTGCTAATTGTTGTAATTGACGAGGTGTAATTTTACCTGTCGAAGCTTTTCCAGCTAAACGTTCTAAATCGGTTAATTGTCCTAATTTTTCGCGTAGATCGTAACGTAAATCTCCAAATTTGTAGAAATATTCAACGATATTTTGACGACGTTGAATTGATTTCAAATCTTTCAACACCATTACCATCCAACGATTCAGCAAACGAGCACCCATCGGAGTTTTGGTATCATCTAAAACATTTAATAACGTAACACCTTTTGGATGTGGAGAATAAACCAATTCGAGATTGCGAATCGTAAATGGATCCATCCAAACAAAACTATCTTGATTAAGACGCTGAATAGATGTTAAATGCTGAATTTCGAAATGATGCGTATCATCCAAATAAGCTAAAATAGCGCCAGCAGATATAATTCCATCTTTTAAATCTTCGATTCCAAAACCTTTAAGATTCTTAGTTTTGAAAAGATTGGTTAATTTATCAATTGCAAAATCATATTGAAAAGCCCAATCATCCAACAAAAACTTACTTTTGACATCAGAAAAATTATATTTGACACGTTTTTGATAAATCACTTCACTTGGACGAAACGATTGAATAATCTTCGCCACTTGATCTTCTTGTCCTTCAGAAACCAAAAATTCTCCCGTCGAAACATCTAACAATGCAATTCCAAAAGCTTTATCACCTTGATGAACAGCCATCAAAAAGTTATTCGATTTTGATGATAAAACCTCATCTTGCAACGCAACACCAGGCGTAACCAATTCTGTAACACCACGTTTTACGATACCTTTTACCATCTTTGGATCTTCGAGCTGATCGCAAATTGCAACACGCAAACCAGCTTTCACCAATTTCGGTAAATAAGTATTCAAACTATGATGAGGAAAACCTGCCAAAGCACTATTATCAGAGCCATTGGCGCGTTTCGTTAAAACTATATCTAAAATGCGAGAAGCTCGCACAGCATCTTCTCCAAATGTTTCGTAAAAATCTCCCACACGGAACAACAACATTGCATCAGGATATTTCGCCTTAATCGTGTTATATTGTTTCATTAGAGGAGTTTCCTTATTCTTTACTACTTTTGTCAAATTATTATAAATTTTGAACAGCTAAGTTAGTTAAAAACGAAGTGATGAGAAAACTAAAATTAGACGAATTAGGTCGCGTTTCTGCGGAAGAATATAAAGCTATTGAAAAACATCCGATTGTTGTGGTGTTGGATAATGTAAGAAGTATGCACAATGTTGGTGCGGTTTTTAGAACTTCGGATGCATTTTTAATTGATAAAATTTATTTGTGTGGAATTACAGCAACTCCACCTCATAAAGAAATTCATAAAACGGCAATTGGTGCAGAAAATTCTGTTGATTGGGAATATGTAAAAGATTCAAATGAATTGATTGCAAAACTAAAAGAAGATGGTTATCAAATTGTAACAATTGAACAAACGGAAGGCTCTGTTTTGTTGAATGAATTTGAAGTTGACCAATCTCAGAAATATGCAATTGTCATGGGAAATGAAGTAGATGGCGTGCAACAATCAATCATTGATCAATGTGATACGTGTATCGAAATTCCACAATCTGGAACAAAACATTCATTAAACGTTTCTGTTTGTACAGGAATTATCTTGTGGAAATGGTATGAAGGATTTATGAAATAACGGAAAGCGGTAAGCAAAATAAAAAAGACTCAAATCATATGATTTGAGTCTTTTTTATTGTTTAAAAATTCACTGAAACATTAATCCATTCTGGATCAAAATCGGCGGTGTATTTTTTGTAGAAATTAATTGCAGGTTCATTCCAGTCCAAAACTTGCCAAACCATTCCGTGATAATTATTTGCTTTTCCGTAAACAATTAATTCATCCAATAATAATTTACCAATTCCAGAACCGCGCATTTTTTCGGTTACGATTAAATCCTCCAAATATAATCTGCGTCCTTTCCAAGTTGAATAACGATCGTAATGTAACGCAATTCCTTCTACATTTCCGTCCACTTCTGCTACCAAAGAACCCCAAACTGGTTTTTCTCCAAACCCGCATTCTTCCATTTCTTCTAAGGTTACCGTTACTTCGTCTGGTGCTTTTTCGTACAAAGCTAATTCTTTAATCAATTCCAAAATTCGAGGACAATCTTCTCTTTTTGCTTCTCGTATTGTTACATTTTTCATTATTGTGTGATGTTATTTAGTTATGCGTTTTTCGAAACTCGAAGTTCGTTTTACGAAACTTGAAATTAGTTATTTAAAAATATAACGAAATTCCTACCTCGTATTTCTAACTTCTAATTTCTAACTTCTAATTTCGTACTTAAATTGTCATTCCAATTTCGATTCCTTTGATACGGCGATACAATTCAGTTGCGTAATTATCAGTCATTCCCGAAACATAATCCAAGATTCCCATTACCTTTTGATACTTTGTTCCTTTCTCATATAGAAACTGAGCAGGAACTAAACGCAAGGCTTTTTTCTCAAAGGTTTTGCGTTCTTTTTCATCTTTCAAAATTGGTGGAATAAATTGTGAAAGCAATTCGGACATTACATTATAACCTGCATTTTCAATTTCAAGAACAGAACGATGATTGTAAATATTTTCAATAGAGAAACGTTGAATTTCGTCCAAAACCCTTTTGGTAACTTGTTCTGTTTCATTTTTAATGACATCTAACAAAGCTGTTTTAAATTCTCCTTTTACAATCTGATCAAAATTATTTTGGTAAACTTCAACCGATTTTTGAGTCAATAAGTTAATTGATTTGGCGCGTAAATACGCTATTCGATCATTTTTATCTGAAATTAATTTCAATGTATTTTTTGTTTTATCAATTTGAGATGGATCTAAAGATTCGACTAAATTCAAGAATAATTTTCGGCATTTATCATGGTCAATAATTCCTAAACGTTGCGAATCTTCGACATCAATAATCGAATAACAAATATCGTCTGCCGCCTCTACCAACCACACAAACGGATGTCGCTTGTAAATAATTGGTGAATCTTGTTCCAAAATCATATTTGTTTTTTCAGCAATTGTTCGGAAAGCTTCTTTTTGTGCCTGAAAAAATCCAAACTTCTTTCGATGCAATTGACTTTTATCTTTTGCAACTGATTCGCACGGATATTTTGCAATCGCAGCCAACGTAGAATAGGTTAAACGCAAACCACCTTCCGATTTTCCGTTTTGTTGTTGTGTCAAAATTCGGATTGCATTCGCGTTTCCTTCAAAATTTATTAAATCAGCCCATTCAGCATCAGTAAAATATTGTTTCAAATCTGTTTCGTGACGATCAAAATAAGAAGCAATTGCATCTTCACCCGAATGTCCAAAAGCCGGATTTCCGATATCGTGGCATAAACACGCCGCTGAAATCACATCGTGAATACTGTACTTATAAAACTCCTGCGACTCCTTTGTTAATTTATAATTTTCGGAAATAAACTTTCCAACCAAATTTCCCATCGAACGCCCAACAGACGAAACTTCTAACGAATGCGTCAATCGATTGTGGACAAAAACACTTCCTGGCAAAGGAAAAACTTGCGTTTTGTTTTGCAAACGACGAAAGGCAGACGAAAAAATAATACGATCATAATCGCGCTGATATTCTGATCTCGCATCCGACGTATCGTTTGTATTGCTGCGTTGATTGGTGTAAATATGATTGAGAAGTTCCATAAACTGATTTAGAAAACGAATTTAACGAATAATGTTCAGTCATAAAAAAATCCGAATGGTTTCGTTCGGATTTTTGGGTTTATTTAATATAATAATTAAGATTAGAAATCTTCATAAAAGCCTAACCAATTATGAGGTTCTATATAAGTTATAGAATATAAAAGTTTGTCTTCAAAAGATAATTTCAAATATTTTTGTGTAAAATTTATTAAATAATCTTCTCCTTTTCCCATTCTCCAAAACATATCATCTTGATCTAATTCAGGATACATTTTCCAAGGAGGAAGTATAGTTGAATCCAATAAATTATCTAATTTAAATTGTTTCAAATATTCTCTAACTTCCATTAATACAAACCCTAACAAATTTTCTCCTCGCCAAAGATATAGATTATCAATATCTTTACTATCTTGAGTAAGACCTATTCCCCAAACTGTATCAACAGGACTTGCTTCTACAATTATTTTATCATTCGTATTTAATAAAAAATCTTTTAATGATTCATTCTGAATAAATTTATGAACATTTCCTGCAACTACTATTTTATATTTCATTGCATTCCAAATCTCCTCATTAAAATTATCTACTTGACGTCCTATTTCTTTAGCAATCTTTGGAGAATCAGAACTAATAATTTTTTCAAAATTTTCAAAGTCATTAAATAATAATGCTTTTTGAGCCATCATCCAATGTTCTGACGTCTTAAAAATAATTTCATTAACAATGAACTCAGATTGAAACCATTGACTGAAACAAAATTTACCGATTTCTTCTTTATACTTATTAGAATGTCCCCAAAAATATATAAACTTCAGGTTTACCCCTTGTTCATAATTTTCAATTAACCATTTAATACTATAATTCTGTTTCATGTAAAAAAATATTACCAACTACCAGAAGCACCTCCACCTCCAAAGCTTCCGCCTCCGAAACCACCAAAGCCGCCTCCGCCACCAGATGATCCACCCCAAGAACTTCCTCCTGAGCCGAAACCTCCGCCACCGAAAACAGAACTTCCTGTGTTCATAATGATAATATCATCTAACAAACTTCTTCGTCTGCCACCATTTCCGCCATTATTACCACCTTTACCTTTCGATATAATAATAAAAATAAAGATGAAAAAACCGATTGCAAAAATCAATGCAAACCAATCCATTTCTGGTTCTTGCGATTTTGGTTTGTCTTGCTTGTATTTTCCTGCAAAAGCTTGAAAAATAGAATTGACTCCAGCATTTATTCCATCAGCATAATCACCTTGTTTGAAATACGGAATAATAACATTGTCAATAATCGATTTGTTGACACTTGGTGGTAGATAAATTTGAGCTCCATAACCTGTTCTAATCGTAATCTTACGATCTTGTTCACTTAAAACAATTACAACTCCATTATCTTTTCCTTGTGTACCAACTTTCCATTTTTCACCAATATCATTTGCAAACATTTCTAACGGATAACCATCTAGAGACTTCACTGTTAATACCAAAATTTGAGTAGATGTTGAATCATCATAGGCTACTAATTTTCGTTCTAATTCATCCAACTGCATTGCATCAAAAACATGTGCATAATCTTGCACAAGTTTTTTGGGTGGATGCTTGATATTAACCAATTCTTTAGGCGTTTGCCCAAAAACGGTTAAAATAGTTAGAAAAAAAGTTAGAAAAAAGTATTTAACTGTAGCTAATTTCATCTGGTAATTCGTTTGTATCATCCTCTTGATAAGGAAAATATTTTTTAAGTGCTTTGCCTGTTTTTTTTATTCCTTCACAAAGCCCTTTTACATAATGTTCTTTTTTGAAATGCTTGATGACCTCTTCTTTTATATCATCCCAAAAATCATCTGGTGTCACTTGATCAATTCCTTTATCACCAATAATTGTAAAGTTATGATCGGTTGGTGAAACATGAAACAACACACCATTTCTATCTTTGGTTTTGTGCATTTCTAATCGTTCAAACACCTCTAAAGCTTTATCAAAATGATTGGGAGAAGATTCGAATTCAATATGAACTCGAATTTCCCCACTTGTATATTTCTCCGCTTTTTGGATGGCTTCGATTATTTTTTTTTCATCTTTTGAGGAAAGAAATTTATGTTTCTTATTTCCCATAATGATTAGAATTCTACTTTAGGAGCATTTTCAGATCCTGCAGCAGCTTTGAAATAACCTTTTTTCGTAGCACCTGTAAAACCAGCGATTAAGCTGTTAGGGAAAGTTATAATCATGTTATTGAATTTCTCTGCAGCATCGTTGTATTTTTTTCTCTCAAATAAAACTTCTTGCTCGATAGAAGATAATTCTGCTTGTAAAGAAGTAAAGTTTTGATTGAATTTAATATCCGGATACTTTTCAACAGAAACCAATAAACGGCTTAATGTAGATCCTAATTGATCTTGAGCTTGTTGAAATTTCGCAATATTTGCATCTGTTAATTGACTTGGATCATCAATTTTAATTTGATTAGAAGTCGCTTTTGCACGTGCATCAATTACAGCTGTTAACGTTTCTTTTTCCATATTCGCAGCACCTTTTACCGTGTTCACTAAATTTGGAACTAAATCTGAACGTTTTTGATATGTATTTTCTACATTCGACCATTGTTTTTGTACACCTTGGTCTGTTGTTTTAATCGTATTCGAAACTCCAATTCCCCAGAAAACGATTCCTGCAAGAACTAAAAGAATCACTCCGCCAATAAGACATCCTTTGTTTTTCATAGTATTTTTAATTTATTATTACGTAAAAATAGTGTTTTTTCAACAATATTTTATTAAAAATAAAACCGAGCTTATTTCTAAACTCGGCTTTACTATTTTTTGGATTTTAAACGTTTAATTTAATAATGTTTTTGCCCAACTTTCTTCGATTGGTAACAACCAATTATTTTTAAAATCATTCAAAGAAGAAATTCCATTATTGAAAACTTTTACATTTTTGATTTCTCCTTCTTTTACTTTTTGTTTGAATGTTGGTAATTTTTCGATAAAAACTTCCTGTTCATTTTCATACGAAACTAACATTCTGTTCAATAAATCGAACGAATAATCTGCATCAATTTCGCGTACGATTTTCGTTAATTTATCGATAGAACAACCACTTGCTGTCGCTTGATTTTCGTCTACACCAACTACAATAAATTGATCATAAGGTAAATCAAAATCAGCTAAAAGTTCAGCGCCATGCGCATTCCAATCCGCTATAAAAGTATTTAGTTTAGCTGTAATAGCTTGCTTTTCTTCTGTTGAGAATTTACGATTGGCTTGAAAAATCCAAATTCTTGAATCGTCTGCTAAATTCATTTTCTCTTTGTTTAAAATTTGTGTTTCAAAGATACGGAAATTTTAGATGTTAGATGTTAGATGTTAGATGTTAGATGTTAGATGTTAGATGTTAGATGTTAGATGTTAGATGTTAGATGTTAGAAAGCTAAAATTTTTACATAAAAAAGCCATCTCAAAGAGATGGCTTTTTTATATTATTTTTATAAATTCGATTATAAATCTTTCGCTTCCATAATCAATTCAGCTAAGTCTTTTACCATAACCGTTGATTCTTTTTCGAAGTGTTTTACACCGTCTGTCATCATTGTATTACAAAATGGACAACCTGTTGCGATAATGTGCGGCTCTTTCTCTAAAGCCTCTTCTGTACGTTCTACATTGATGTCTTTGTTTCCTTTTTCTGGTTCTTTGAACATCTGCGCTCCACCAGCACCACAACATAATCCACGTGTTTTGCAACGTTTCATTTCGACTAATTCGGCATCTAATTTTTCGATTAATTCACGAGGCGCTTCATACACATCGTTACCGCGACCTAAATAACAAGGATCGTGGAAAGTGATTCGTCTTCCTTTGAATGTTTCAGAACCTTCTAATTTCAATTTACCTTCGTTGATTAACTGTTGTAAATATTGAGAATGATGCAAAACCTCATACTCTCCACCTAAACTTGGATATTCATTTTTCAACGTATTGAAACAATGTGGACAAGTTGTAACGATTTTTTTCACTTCGTAAGCATTCAGAACTTCAATATTCATCATAGCTTGCATTTGGAAAACAAATTCGTTACCAGCACGCTTTGCAGGATCACCTGTACACGATTCTTCTGTTCCTAAAACGGCGAATTCTACGCCAATATTATTTAAAATTTTAACGAATGCTCGTGTTATTTTTTTAGCTCTGTCATCAAAACTTCCGGCGCAACCAACCCAAAACAAAACTTCTGGTTGTTTGCCTTCGGCCATATATTGAGCCATTGTTTTAACTGTAATATTTGACATATTTTTTTGTAGTCTTTGTGTTATTTGAATGGATTTGGTTTAATGTTTTCCATCATCAAAAACTTGAATCGAAACATTTTTTTCTACCAAATCTGTAAATTTACCATTGTATCGTGTTGCTTTTACTAAATGGTTGTCTACCCAATGATAATTTCCTCCACGAGGTTTTCCCATTAAAAGTCCATGATATTTGAAACCATGTTTTTTCAACCAAATTTCTGTGTACTCACGATGTTCTTCTGTACGTGATGTAAAAAATGTGATAATATGCCCTTCGTCGTACCATTTGTTTAACGTTACCAAAGCATCAGGATATAACTCCGCAGTTAGCATACGTTCTGGTTCTTCATTTGGAATATCATCGCAAATTGTTCCATCAATGTCAATTAAATAATTTTTAACATTTTCTGGTAAAATAGGACTTACTCTTTCTCCGTTTTCAATTTTTTCCTCTAAGAAATTTTCCATGTGTGCTGTGTTTGTGTGTTATGTACAAAAATTAATAGTTCTTTGAGAATGAGTAATTGTATTTTACAATTTTAATCGTTTGCCCAATTCAATCTATCCGCATTGTTAAATTGCCAAGGAGCTCCATTGTTTTCGACATTTGTCATCATCATGTTCAACTCGTTTGGTGCAGCAGATTGTTCCATTACCAAATAACGACGCAAATCAACAATAATTGATAACGGATCGATATTTACTGGACAAGCCTGTGTACATGCATTACAAGATGTACATGCCCATAATTCTTCTGGCGAAATGTAATCGTTGACAAGCATTTTACCATCATCTACAAAACTTCCGTTTATATCGATGTTTTTACTTACTTCTTCTAAACGATCGCGCGTATCCATCATAATTTTTCGAGGAGATAATTTTTTTCCTGTCAAATTTGCTGGACATTCAGACGTACAACGTCCACACTCCGTACATGTGTAGGCATTCAGTAATTGTACTCTGTTTAAATCAAAAATATCTTTTGCTCCAAATGTTTCTGGCTCTCCCTGTGGTTCGGCAGGTGCTGCGTAAGGATCTGCATTTGGATCCATCATCATTTTTACCTCATCTGTTACAGATTGTAAATTATTGAATTCTCCTTTTGGTTCTAACTTAGAAAACCATGTGTTTGGAAAAGCCAAAATGATGTGTAAATGTTTTGAATAATACAAATAATTTAAGAAAAAGAAAATTCCGATGATATGAAACCACCAAGCTGCTCTTTCTATAATTGTAATAAATGTGATGTCGTTGAATTGACTAATAATTGGTGCTGTTAACCAAGAAGAAATTGGAAAAGATCCTGTTTCGATATAATGAGGTGCACCCATTTTTTGTAACACTTGATCTGCACCATTCATTGTAAATAAAGCCAACATAAATGCAACCTCCATAATTAGGATATAATTAGCATCGTCTTTTGCCCAGCCTTTCATTTCTGGTTTCCAAAAACGTCCAACTTTTACAAAGTTTCTTCTACAGAAGAAAATGATACACGAAACCATCACCAAAAAGGCTAAAATCTCGAAAAACCCTATCATTCCGTTATAGAAACCTCCTAAGAAACTTAGAATACGGTGTGTTCCGAATACACCATCGATGATAATTTCTAATACTTCGATATTGATTAAAACAAATCCTACATAAACAAAAACATGTAGAATACCAGCAAGAGGACGAACAGTCATTTTACCTTGTCCTAAAGCCACACGAGCCATCGTTTTCCACCTTTCCGCAGGATGATCGAAACGATCTATTTCTTTCCCTAATTTGATGTTACGTATAAGTTTCTTTACGTTTTGCGCAAAGAACCAAATACTTCCTATCATAATTAGAAGAAAGATTACATTTGGAATGTACTTCATCATTTTTTATTAGTCTTTTTGTGAGTTTTGAGTATTTAAATTTTAGTTTTGATTTTATGGCTGAACTGGTTGCTTTTTACCAAAAACAGAGATGTTCACATAACGACTTGGGTTTTTCTTTAAGTCTGTTACCAATTCATTCATATTTTTGATTGTTGCTTCAAGTTCGTTAGCAAGCGTTTCATCTTTTGCTAATTTTCCTAAAGAACCTTTTCCATTATTCATATCTTCTAACAATGTATTTAAGTTTTTAGACGCATTTTCAAAATTCTTAATCACTTGATCTAATTCTAACGCGTTTAATTTATCCGCAGTTTTTCCAAATTTGTCAACCGTAGCTTTTGCAGAAGCCATTGTAGCACTTGCATTGTTAAGCGTTGTGTTCAATGTCTTTTCGTTTGTTTTGATCAAATTATTTGCACTATTTGATGTTGCAGTCAACGATTGCGCTGTTTTGTCGAACGAATCAATTGTATGATTCAAGTTTCTCAACATTGCTTTAATATCTTGTTGAGTTGACGGATCCAAAACATTGTTTACACTTCCTAATGTTTGATTAAAACTTAATAAAACACTATCTAACTTTGCTTGTGTTGGCGTTAATTGTTTCGTCAAACCATCTAACATTCCGCCTGCAATACGACCTTGTAAATAATCACCATCTTTTGCTACATCTGGTCCATAGTCTAATAAAAGTCTAACTTCTGGTCCAGACATAATTCCTGGTTCGTAAATTTCTGCAATTGTTTTTTTCGAAAATTGAATATCTTTTTCGACAGAAATCACGACTTCAAAATAGATAGGTTTTGCAGTATCTATAATTTTAATTTCTTTCACCTGACCAACTCTCAAACCGTTTACAGAAACAGGTTTAGAAGGAGCTAATCCGCTTACATTTTCGTATTTTACAGTAAACAAACGTCCTGATGAAAAAATATTTTGACCTTTTAAGAAATTGAATAGCATGAAAAAACCTACTAAGGTTAAGATGGTAACAACTCCTATTTTTAATTCTTTAGATAACTTCACTTGTTATGATTTTATGCAAAAATAAAATTTAATTTGTAAAGAAACATTTTATATTACGTTTACATTGGTTCTTCACCATTAAATGTAACGATAAAGGCGTTTCTAAAACCTTTGTCTTGTACTTGTTTCAATGTTTTTTGAGCAGATTCCATTGTTTTATCAGAGCCATAATAATATTTCTGAAGTCCACCTTCTTTTACTCGCAACACATTTGTCAATCCATTAAATTTTTCGTCTTTGTCTTTATATTTTTTATTTGATGTCATAAACTGAACACGATAATTTTTACCACCTTCTAATTTTTTATTCGTTTCAAATTCTACAATTTTTGCACCAGAAAATCCTTTACGTTTTACCGTTTGCAACAAATCATCTGCACGAGATTGTAAATCTGTTTCTCCGTAATAATACACGTAATTATCACCTTCCTGAATTACATCTAAATCTGTTAAACCTCTTAATTGCGGCGAAGTTGAAGAAAATTTCATTTTAGATTCCATTACCCTTACCTTCAATTTTTTTCCTTCTACAGGTTTTTCAACTTTTTTAACTGGCTTAGGTTTTTCATCCTCGTCCTCTACTCCACTTCTACGGTCATATTCTTTTTTGAATTGTTTAAAAGCTTCATAAATTGTAGTCGTCGTTTTATCTTTTCCTTCGTCTGATGCTAAAAATGTTCCTTCATCATAATTCGAAATAAATCCTAACTCTACCAAAACAGAAGGAGAAGCATTTCCTCTCAACACGTGAAAATTTGCTTGTTTAACACCTCTACTTTTTCTGAAATCACGATTTACGAAACCTTTTTCTACCAAATCTGCAAAACGAATAGATTGTTCTTTATAAGCTGCATTCATAATCTCAAAAGCGATAACCGCTTCCGGATCATTTGGATTAAATTTTTCGTAACGTTCTTGATCTTTCTCTAAAAACACAACCGAGTTTTCACGTTTAGAAACTTCATCTGTTTCGTTAGATCGTTTCAATCCCATTACAAATGTTTCTGTTCCCGTTGCGCTTTTGTTATCAGCCGAATTACAGTGAATCGAGACAAATAAATTCGCATGATTATCATTTGAAATTCGTGTACGTTCCCATAATTCTAAAAAAATATCTGTATCACGTGTTAAAACAACTTTAACATCTTTGTGATTTTTCTTAATTAATTCCGCCAATCTTTTCGAAACATCTAACGTGATATTCTTTTCATAATCAGCGACTCCCCTTGCTCCAGCATCATGTCCACCATGACCAGCATCAATAACAATTACAAAATTTTGCTTTTTTTGTGCAAATGAAAATGTAGAAAATACCATCATCATCGCAAAAAATAAATACTTTTGTATGTTAATCATTTTTAAACTCATACTATAGGTTTGTTTTTTTGATTAATTTTGACGCAATTTATAAAAAATAAGTTTTTCAATTTGTTTACAAAGGCAATTAAATCGATTTTATTTTTTAGTCCAGTTATGGTTTGCACCGTTTCTTTTGGACAAGTTAAGCAAAATAATAACGATAAAGATCACTCTAAGATAGTTTCTGATTCTGTGAAATTAGATACTATTATCCCTGTAAAAGAGAAATTAGAGTTTGTGGTAGAGCACAATTCCGAGGACGAAATACATAATCGTAAAAAACGTATGACTTACCTTTTGCGTAAGGCACATGTAGTTTACGGCGATATGACTATTGATGCAGATTATATCGAACTAAATTGGGATACAGGTGATGTATATGCCGAAGGTAAGCGCGATTCTATTGGGAATATTATTGAAAAAACTAAGTTTACACAAGGTCAACAAGAAATTTTGCAAGATGCTTTCAAAGTAAATTTCAAAACGAAAGTTGGAATTGCATATAACATTCGCATGACGCAAGAAGATGGAATCATCATTGCTGATAAAGCGAAGCGTGTCAATGATTCGGTAATGTTGTTAAAACGTGCCGATTTTACAACGGATACTTATTTTAAGGAAGGAAAAGATACTCGACCAGATTATTTTCTTCGTGCCAAAGAAGGAAAAATGATTGATAAAAATGGTAAAAAAACATTGATTACCGGACCTATCAATATGTGGATTTATGACGTACCAACACCATTAGCATTACCATTTGGGTACATCCCAGCGATGGGCGCAAAACGTGCCGCAGGTATTTTGATGCCTCGCCCAGGTGAGCGTACAAATCTTGGTTTCTTTATCGAAGATTTAGGGTTTTATGTTCCATTTGGAGATAATTTCGATTTAAAACTTTCGGGAGATGTTTATACAAAAGGTAGTTGGGCTGCTAGAGCCGAGTCTACCTATAAAAAACGTTATAAATACAATGGACGACTTGCAGCGAATGTAGAAAATCGCTTAACTGGTATCAAAGGTCTTACCGAAGGTTCTAATGCGTTTTCTAAACAAAATATGTTTGGTGTAATGTGGTCGCATAGCCAAGACCCAAAAGCAAATCCATATTGGCTGTTCAATGCCAACGTTAACTTTTCGAGTTCGAAATATTACCGTGAATCTGTACGAAATCAATACATCAATACTGGACAAGTTTTTACAAACAACGTTAACTCGTCTATCAACTTAACAAAAAACTTTGAGAATGCACCTCTAACAGCTCAATTGAGTATGTCTCACTCTCAAAACTATAATACTGGAGATATTAACATTGCATTTCCTCGTTTCAATTTGACAATGTCTCGTATTTTCCCTTTTGCAAAGAAAAATATGCCAAAAGAAGGTTTAATTCAAAATCTTGGTTTAACATATAGTATGCAAGCCGGAAATGAAGTTAACACCAACGACAAAGATATTTTTACAGATAAAATGTGGAAAGATCAAATGCGAATGGGTGCGAATCACAAAATTGGTTTGCAAACAGGTATTACACTTGCTAATTATTTCCCATTAACACTTTCTTCTGACTATAATGAAGTTTGGGGTGATAATCGTTTGATTAAAAATTACAATTCTGTTAACGGAAAAGTAGAAGATACAACATTGAAAGGATTCAATTCTTATCGAACATTTAATTTCAATGCTTCTGTTTCAACAAATATTTATGGATTATATCTTAATCCAAATAAAGATGCTAAGATTTTAGGAATTCAGCACGTGATTACACCATCTATTGGTTATAGTTATACGCCGGATTTCCAAAGTCAATCTTGGGGATATTACAAAGCTTATCAAAACCAAAATCAAGAAGAAGTTTGGTACAATCAATATCAAAACATGTTGTATGGTGTATCAATTCCTGGTTTGACAAATTCATTAAACTTTGGAATTTCGAACAACTTAGAGATGAAAGTAAAAGATGTAAATGACCCGAAAGGTTTCAAAAAAGTAAAGATATTTGAATATTTACGTTTGAGTTCATCTTATAACTTCTCTGCAGATGAATTTAAACTTTCTCCAATCAGTATTAACGGAATGACATCTTTGTTTGATAGAAAAGTAAACGTACAATTTTCGTCAACTGTTAATCCATATAAAATTCAACGTTACATGAATGCTGAAGGAAGTGAAGTTGCTCAATACATTGATGAACTTGGCTTAGGAAATCTTCGTATTTCGAATATGACATTAGGAACTGGTTATACATTTGACAATAGTACATTTGGCGGAAAACGTTTCGATGCCAAGAACTATAAAAAACGTGGAACAGTTCGTGATGAAAATTTCTATTATGACAGCGATAATTATGCGCAATTTGCTATTCCTTGGAGTTTAACAGCTAATTTAAGTTATAATTATAGCAAAGGAACAGAACGAAAAGGAAGTAGCACAGGTTCTATTGCAATGAATGGTAAAATTTCGCCAACACCATATTGGGCAATTTCTGCAAATGCAACTTACGATTTCATCAAAAGTGAAATAACTTATGTACGTTTTGGTTTTGAAAGAGATTTACGAAGCTTTACCTTATCATTCAACTGGACACCAATGGGAACATATAAAAGTTATGATTTCTTTATCGGAATCAAAGCATCAATCTTACAAGATTTAAAATACAACGATAGATCAAGACTTAATTACTAAAAAAATATTAATATGAAAAAACAAATCGTTCATACAGAAAAAGCACCACAAGCAATTGGACCTTATTCACAAGGTGTAAAATACAACGGATTTATTTACACATCAGGACAAATTCCTTTCAATGTAGAAAAAAATGAATTGGTTACAACAGGTATTCAAGATGAAGTTCATCAAGTAATGAAAAATGTAATTGCAATTTTAGAAGCTGGCGGAACAACAATTGACCAAGTTGTAAAAACAACAATTTTTGTTAAGGATTTGAATGATTTCAACGCAGTTAACGAAGTTTATGCTTCTTATTTTAATGACGAAAATTATCCTGCACGCGAATGTGTAGAAGTTGCTCGTTTACCACGCGACGTAAATGTTGAAATTTCTGTAATCGCTATTGCAGACTAATAAAATATTATGCTAAAAGACAAAACTGTATTA
Source organism: Empedobacter sp. GD03865 (assembly GCF_029840775.1). Lineage (NCBI taxonomy): Bacteria > Pseudomonadati > Bacteroidota > Flavobacteriia > Flavobacteriales > Weeksellaceae > Empedobacter > Empedobacter sp. GD03865. The sequence continues at coordinate 86,633 of NZ_JAOCDF010000004.1, read as the reverse complement.
AGAAACACAATTGCTGTAATAGTAGGATTAGCTGTTATCTACGCTATCATACAATTTGGTCTTATATACAACGCGGATAGATTGGGATGGGACAACAAAGTTTTTCCGGAATGGAGACACATCATCAAATACTTTTCGCACCAAGAAGGAAAAAAATTCGAAGTTCAATTTTTTGGATCAATGCTCGCAATTAGTGGAATTGCAGCTTTAGTTGGAGGTGTTATAACAGCACTTATCGTAAGAAGAGCTAAACAAGCTTACACGATGTTTGTAGGTTTTATTGTGTTAATCGTTGCATTAGGCGACGTTCTTATCACGCCTTATCACCCAACTTGGTACGAAATTGCGATCTGTCCAGTTTTATTCTTTTCATCATGGATTGGAGGTTTAATTGTAGATTTAATTTACAAAAGATTTTTAAAAAAATACAAACCATCCAGCCAATCATATTAAACTAACATTATGTCTGAAAAAGATAGAAAAATTAGAGTTGCCATCTCGATTGGTGATTATAACGGAATCGGAATTGAGGTTATCTTAAAAACCTTACAAGAAAAAGAAATAACAGAGTTTTTTACGCCTGTTATTTTCGGTTCAACCAAATTATTATCGTATCAAAAAGATCGTTTAAAATTTGACCGAATCAATTTTCAAGGTATTCAAGATGCGAATCAAATTGTAGACGGAAAAATCAATGTGGTTAATCTTTGGAAAGATCAAATTGATGTACATTATGGTAAAGTAACCAAAGAAGCTGGTGAACACGCTTATCAATCATTAAAAGCGGCTGCAAAATCTGTTTCAGATGGTTTTACTGATGTTTTGGTAACGGCTCCAATTAATAAAGATAATATTCAGTCCGAAGAATTTCATTTCCCAGGTCATACCGAATATTTAGGAGAAATTTGGGGAGGAAAACCTTTGATGTTCTTAGTTTCAGAAAAATTGAGAGTTGGTTTAGTAACGCAACATATTCCAATTAGCGAAGTTGCAAAACAAATTAATCCAAAATCTGTTTATGCAAAAATTCAACAAATTCATAAAAGTTTGATTGAAGATTACGCCATCGAAAAACCAAAAATTGCAGTTTTAGGTCTTAATCCTCATGCAGGTGACAATGGTCTGTTAGGATCAGAAGAAAAAGAAATTATTTCGCCAGTTATCGAGCGTTGCATTAACGAAAATCAATTAGTTTTTGGACCTTATTCGGCAGATAGTTTTTTCAATCCAAGTAATTTAGACGCTTTTGATGCGGTTTTGGCCATGTATCACGATCAAGGATTGGTGGCATTCAAAACAATTAGTTTTGATGAAGGCGTTAATTATACAGCTGGATTAAAATTTGTACGAACTTCGCCAGATCATGGTGTGGCTTACGACATCGCAGGAAAAGGAATTGCAAACGAAGAATCATTTAAGGAAGCTATTTTTTCAGCGATCGAATTATATAAAAATCGAAACGAATACCAAGAGCTAACAAAAAATGTATTGCAACATATCCATCTAAAATTAGAAAAAGGCGATAATAAAGAATAAAAATTTAAAATAAGTTGCAAAGAGCTATTAATTTTAAATAAATTAGATTATCTTTGCACACCTTTTTGTGGTATGGACAAGTTAAAAAATTATAATATTGTATTTACAAGCTTGCCTTTTGGTAAGAGTGATTTTACATTCGAATTATCACAATCGTTCTTTGATTTATTTGAAATTGAGCAAGATTTTGACAATCCTAATTTAATTGCAACAATTATTTTAGATAAAAAATCAACAATGCTTGAGTTAGAAATCAGCTTAAAAGGAGACATTACAGTCCCTTGTGATTTGACTGGAGAATTGTTTCAACAAGAAATTTCAAATAATGCAGAATTAATTGTTAAATTTGGAAACGAGTTTGACGATACTGATTTTGAAATGTGGGTAATTCCAAGAGAGGAATACCAAATCAACGTTGCGCAAGTTCTTTATGAATTGGCAATGTTATCAGTACCAACAAAACGAATTCATCCCGATGTCTTGAATGGCAAAAGCGATTCTGAAATGATTGAATTGTTAGACCAATACAGCATTTACGAATTAGACGAAGATGAAGAATACGAGCATTACGATGAAGACAACAACAATGATGACGATGACGATAATAACGACATTGATCCTCGTTGGGCAAAATTGAAAGATTTGAAACCTTAATTGGTTTTTATTATTAAAATAAATTATAGAAATAAAGAAAAAAAAGTAGTTAGATATGGCACATCCTAAGAGAAGACAGTCGTCAACAAGAAGAGATAAACGTAGAACACACTACAAAATCGAAGCTCCACAATTAGCAATCGATAAAACAACAGGTGAAGCACATTTATATCACAGAGCTCACTGGTCTGACGGAAAATTATACTACAAAGGTAAAGTAGTATTAGAGAAAGTACAAGAAGTTACTGAATAATATAATCTTCGAAAGATTTTGAAGCTGTTTCTAAAAAGAAACAGCTTTTTTTATTTTTTTTTCAATACCTTTGAAATCGTTTTATAAAAAACAAACATAAAAGGTCAAATAAAAAACCGCATTATATGGACATTAAAGACATTCAAAATTTAATTAGATTCGTATCAAAAGCAGAAGTTGCTGAAGTAAGCATCAAACAAGATGACATCGAAATCAAAATCAAAACTTTAGCAAGCGTACCTGCACAAGTTGCATCTCAACAAATTTATGTACCACAAGCTCCTGTAGCTCCAATTGCCGCTCCTCAAGCGTCTGCAGCTGCACCAGCAAATAACTCTACAACATCAACAGAAGAAGAAAATAGTAATTTAATTACAGTTAAATCTCCTATGATTGGTACTTTCTACCGTGCTGCAGGACCAGGTAAAGAACCTTTTATCAATGTAGGTGATGCTATTGCTCCAGGTAAAGTTTTATGTATTGTTGAAGCAATGAAGCTATTCAACGAAATCGAATCAGAAGTTTCTGGAAAAATTGTAAAAATCTTAGTGGACGACGCTAGTCCAGTTGAGTACGATCAACCATTATTCTTAGTTGATCCAGCTTAATCAATTACATCTAAAAAATTATGTTTAAAAAGATATTAATCGCTAATAGAGGTGAAATTGCAATGCGTATTATACGTACTGCAAAAGAAATGGGAATCAAAACGGTTGCCGTTTACTCTAAAGCAGACGAGACTTCATTACACGTACGTTTCGCTGACGAAGCTGTGTGTATTGGTCCTGCTCCAAGTAAAGATTCGTACCTAAAAATGGCTAACATCATCGCGGCTGCAGAAATTACTGACGCGGATGCTATTCACCCAGGTTACGGGTTTTTATCTGAAAACTCAACTTTTTCTAAAATCTGTGCTTCTAACGGAATCAAATTCATCGGTGCTTCTGCAGAAAATATCGAGCGTATGGGAGATAAAGCCAATGCGAAAGCTACTATGAAAGAAGCTGGTGTTCCTGTAGTACCAGGTTCTGATGGTTTATTAGAAAGCTATGAGCAAGCCTTAGAAGTTGCGCGCGAAATTAAATACCCAGTTATGATGAAAGCTACTGCCGGTGGTGGTGGTAAAGGTATGCGTGCAATTTGGAAAGAAGAAGATTTATTACACGCATGGGAATCTGCTCGTACAGAAGCTGCTGCAGCTTTTGGTAACGACGGAATGTATATGGAAAAATTAATCGAAGAACCACGTCATATCGAGATTCAAGTTGCAAGTGACCAAAACGGTAAAGCTTGTCACTTATCAGAACGTGACTGTTCTATTCAACGTCGTAATCAAAAATTAGCAGAAGAAACCCCTTCTCCAATCATGACAGACGAATTACGTCAACGTATGGGAGATGCAGCAGTTAAAGCTTGTGAATATATAGGTTATGAAGGTGTTGGCACAATTGAATTCTTAGTTGACAAACACGGAGATTTCTACTTTATGGAAATGAATACTCGTATCCAAGTAGAGCATCCAATTACTGAGCAAGTAACAGGTTTCGATTTAATTCGTGAACAAATTATGTTAGCGGATGGTGAGCCAATCTCTGGTCAAAACTATTATCCAAACGGACATTCTATCGAGTGTCGTATCAATGCAGAAGATCCTTATAACGACTTCCGCCCTTCTCCAGGGAAAATTTCAAATATTAATATTCCTGGTGGTAACGGTGTTCGTGTTGATACACACGTTTATGCTGGATATACAATTCCACCAAATTACGATTCTATGATTGCAAAAATCATTGTTACTGCACAAACGCGTGAAGAAGCAATAGCAAAAATGAAACGTGCGTTAGGAGAATTCTATATCGAAGGTATCAAAACTACAATCCCTTTCCACTTACAGTTGATGGATAATCCAGATTTTATCGCGGGTAACTACACAACTAAATTTATGGAGGATTTTGTTTTTGACGAATCTTACGCAAATTACGGAGAATTATAAGAAATTAAATTTTCGAAATATTGAAAATCCAGAACGTATATTCTGGATTTTTTTATGTCATTGTGTCAGCAAAAATCAAATGGCTTAATTGTTGAAAATATCACCTCAGAAAAGTAGTAAATAATCAATTCAATCATTCCATCTAAAATCAAAATATCAAGTATTTGATAAGATTCCATCCGAATTGTTAATTTATAGTGAATGAATTGATTGTAATATTACTTTTTACTATTAAAAATCATTAATAATTTATACATTTGCACTCCAAATTTAAGGTAGATGAATATTACTAAAAATACAACAGACAAATTAAACGCAGTATTAACTGTAACTGTTGATAAGGCAGATTATCAAGAAAAAGTAGTTGATGTATTAAACCAATACAGAAAAACAGCTAACATCAAAGGTTTCCGTAAAGGACAAGTTCCAATGAGTTTTGTAAAAAAACAATACGAACAAGCTGTTATTTTTGATACAGTTAACGAAATTTTACAAAAAAGTGTATCTGAATACATCAACACAGAAAAATTAACAATCTTAGGAAATCCAGTTCCAGTAATGAAAGATGTTGATTGGGATGCTGATCAATTATCATTTGATTTCGAATTAGGATTAGCACCAGAATTTGATGTTGATTTATCTAAAGTAGAAGTTGAAAGCTACAAAGTAAAAGTTGCTGACGACGAAATCCAAAAATATGTAGATAATTTCGCTGCTCGTTTTGGATCATTAAAATCTTTAACTGAAGCTGAAGCTGAAGCTGTATTGAAAGTAGAAGCTGCTGTAGAAGGACAAGAAGCTAAACCAACATTTATCCGTTTAGAAGAATTGAAAGATGCTTCTGCATTTATCGGTAAAAAAGCTGGTGATGTTGTAGAAGTAAATTCTAACGATATTTTTGACACTGCTGAAGAAGCTGCACAACAATTGAACACAGAAGTTTCTGAAGAAGGAACTAACGTTACGTATACAATCAAAGAAATTAACAAAGCTGAAAAAGCTGAAGTTAACCAAGAATTATTTGATAAAGTTTATGGAGAAGGAGCTGTAGATTCAGAAGAAGCTTTCCGTAACAAAATCAAAGAAGAGTCAGAAAACATGTACAACAAAGAATCTGACAAACAAATTATCAATGATGTTGTAGCTAAATTATTAGATACAGTTCAATTTGATTTACCAACAGAATTTTTAACAAAATGGTTAATCACTTCTAACGAAAATGTAACTTCTGAAGAGCAAGCTAAAGAAGAGTTGGTAAAAATGGACAAAGGTTTACGTTACCAATTAATCGAAGCTAAAATTGCTGAAGTTAACAATGTAGAAGTAAATGCTGAGGAAGTAAAAGAAGCTGCTTTTGCTGCAATCAAAGATCAATTAAAAATGTACGGTCAAACTTCTATTCCAGAAGAAACATTACAACAAATTGCAATGTCTGCTTTACAGAATCAAGAAGAATACAACCGTTTATCATACCAAGTGTTTACAGACAAAATGTTAGACATCTTCAAAAACAATGTAAAATTGAACGAGAAAGAAGTAACATTTGACGAGTTTGTTGACATTATTACAGAAAAAAATAAAGAATTAGCAGAAGCTTAATCACTTCTAAAAAATTCTTTATACCTTTCATTTAAAATCTAAATTTAATAATGAAAAACGTAGGAGAAGAATTTAAAAAATATGCGCTGTTAGACAAAGGAATTAGCTCTTTACATATGGAGAGTTACATCCAAAATACAACGCCTTACATCGTTGAAGAAAGAAAATTGAACGTTGCACAAATGGACGTTTTCTCTCGTTTGATGATGGACAGAATCATCTTTTTAGGAACAGGTATCGATGATCAAATTGCCAATATTATTCAAGCGCAATTATTGTTCTTAGAAAGTGTGGATGCGACAAAAGACATTCAGATTTATGTTAACTCACCAGGTGGTGGTGTTTATGCAGGATTAGGAATTTACGACACAATGCAGTTAGTAAAACCAGACGTTGCAACAATTTGTACAGGAATGGCAGCTTCTATGGGAGCAGTTTTATTATGTGCAGGTGCAGCAGGAAAACGTTCGGCTCTTAAACATTCTCGCGTGATGATTCACCAACCTTTAGGAGGTGCTCAAGGACAAGCTACTGATATGGAAATTACATTAAAGGAAATCTTGAAATTGAAGAAAGAATTATACGATATTCTTGCAACTCATTCTGGTCAAACTTTCGAGCAAATCGAAAAAGATGGTGAACGTGATTACTGGATGACTTCACAAGAAGCAAAAGAATATGGAATGATTGACGAAGTTTTATTGCCTCGTAAATAATTTTAAATTCAATAAAAATACAAAAAAAGGATACTCAAAATTTTGAGTATCCTTTTTTTCGTTTACAAATACTTAAAATTTTGTAAAACAATAAGAATGAAATAAAAAAAAACAATAATCTAAATAAGGACAAAAATATCCACTTTTTTGATTTAATTTACATTTATAGAAATTAACAAATAATTTATTTTCTATCTAGAAGAAAATAAATACCTTTGCATCTTAATTAGTATAAAAAATTGGAAGAAAATAAGTGCTCTTTTTGCGGAAAAAGCAGAAACGAAGTAAATATTTTAGTGTCTGGAATCGACGGTAATATTTGTGATAATTGCATAGAACAAGCTCATGGTATAGTTTTAGAAGAATCGAAATTTAACGAAAATAACGATTTGATAAAACCATTAACGCTAAAATCTCCGAAAGAAATTAAAGAGTTTTTAGATGATTATGTGATAGGTCAAGATCAAGCAAAAAAAATATTATCTGTTGCAGTTTATAATCACTACAAAAGAATATTATTAGACAAAGAAAATGATGTTGAGATTGACAAATCGAACGTTATTTTAGTTGGAGAAACAGGAAGCGGAAAAACATTATTAGCAAAAACAATTGCTAAATTATTGAATGTTCCATTTGCAATTGTTGATGCAACCGTGCTTACAGAAGCTGGATATGTAGGAGAAGATGTGGAAAGTATTTTGACACGTCTTTTACAAGCTGCAGACTATAATGTAGAACTTGCCGAAAAAGGTATTGTTTTTGTGGATGAGATAGATAAAATTGCGCGTAAAAGTGACAATCCTTCTATCACAAGAGATGTATCCGGAGAGGGAGTACAACAAGCCTTATTAAAAATATTAGAAGGTACAGTTGTGAATGTTCCACCAAAAGGAGGACGTAAACATCCTGATCAGAAATTTATAGAAGTCAATACAAAAGATATTTTATTTATAGCGGGAGGAGCTTTTTCCGGAATTGAAAAGCATATTGCAGATCGTTTGAAAAAACATGTGATTGGTTTCAAAAATGAAGATCAAAAAGAAATTGAAAACCTGTTGGATGAAGTAAATGCCCAAGATTTGAAAAACTTTGGTATCATTCCAGAATTAATTGGACGTTTACCAATCATCACTTATCTAAAAGCATTGGACAAAGAAGCAATGAGAGCAATTTTAACAGAACCTAAAAATTCTCTTATTAAACAGTATACAAAACTTTTTTCTTTAGATGGAAAAGAGCTTGTAGTCACGGATGAAACATTGAATAAGATTGTAGATCGTGCAAATGAATTGGGATTAGGCGCTCGTGGATTGAGAGCTGTTTCGGAAGAAATTTTCACGGATTTAATGTATGATATAAAAGATTTACCAGAGAAAGTTATAATATAATTAATTGTATAGTAACTTTTTAATAAAAGTTACTATATTTGTAACGAAATTACTCGTTAATTTTAAAAACCTACCAAAATAACATAATTTATGAAAAAGAATCTACTTGCTTTATTCGCACTAGGTGCGATATATAATGCATCAGCGCAAAACACATATATAAAAGATGCTGTAGTAGTAAAGGTTAATCCTAATACCTTATTCTATAACGGAGGAAATGTAAGTGTTACTACAGATGTTGCTGGAGGAACTACAGAAAAAATAATTAACGAAGGAAATATCCAAATACAAGGTGGTTTTACAAATGGAAACACTAGTGGTAAAAACTTTGTTAATCGATATGGTGTTGGTACAGGAAGTACTCATTATGGTCAATTGATTATAAATCAAAATCAAACGACTTCGGTAACTGGTAGAGTTCTTATGGAAAGAATAAAACCGGATCAAACTGCAAATGACGAATATGTTTTGTCTTTGCCTTTTAAAAATATCACAGCAAAAGAGGTTATCAACTCTTTATCAAACAATATTTTTAAGGGGGATTGTGCTGTTAATGTAGATTGTGGTGGTAATAAAAGATATTTACAGTCTTTATTGGTTTGGGATACCCGAGAGACAGAATATGACGCTGTTGATAATAACTACACGATTGAACCTTATAAAAGATATTTATTAAACCTGAGAAATAACACCAATATTTATAATGCATTAAATGCTTTAGGAAGTGCTACTAAAATTGGTCTTGCCGGTATTCCGAGTAATGAAACTATTTCTCAATTGAACATTAAATCAGGATGGGCTAAAAATGCCAATTATGCTGATTTAACATATGGTCAATGGAAAAATAAAATAAATAATTACAACCAGTCATATGACACTTATTTAGGTAACCAAAACAATAATAATGATGCCAATCAGCTTTATGGTAAAAACCTTCATCGTTTCGGAAATCCATATACTTCAAATTTAGATTTATCTAATGTAAAAATTGGAGAGTCATGGATTACATTTAATATACCATCAGGTAACGATAAAGGTCCTACTGAAGTGTACACGAATTCATTAAGATTCCAAGTCTTTAAAATTGCAAATGGTTATACTATAACGTGGAATGAACAAAATGGTAATACCAGTACAGCAGGTCCTAACACTTTAGTTAGCGCATATTTGAGCAGCAATGGAACAAATTATTTTTGGACTGGAAACTGGCAAGCATTATTGATTAAACCATATGAAACTTTTTATGTAGACTATTATACATTAAATAGAAATGCTTCTGGAAATGGAAGCCGTATAGTTACTTCTAATCTAAGATTAAAAGATTCGAATAAAACTTTCGCATATGATTATTCTGGTGTTACTCCTGTTGGAGATGGAGGCCTTCCTGGTGTTTTTAGTAGATCAAGTGAAAAAAACTCAGTTGAAAGTCTATTAAACAATGAAGAATTAAAAGCAAAAGGTTTAGTTACAGATTTCGATTTTACTCAATTAGAATTGTATTTAAGTCAAGAAAATACAATCCAAGGAAGTCCTGCTTATTTGTTGAATGCAAATTTTATGCAAACAGGTAACTCAACAACAGCAAACACTGTAGATAACCCAATATTTTTCTATGAAGAAGATAACTCAGGTAATATATTAACGAATGTACAAACTATATCTAACTCATTTAATAATGAAGATTATGTTGGAAAACCTTTAAGAGTTGGGTTTAATAATTTGGAAGTTGGTAAAAAATATCAATTAAACCTTAATTTATATGAATATTCTATCTTAAATAAAGTAAAAGATTTAAAATTAGGAAAATATTTCCTACACGATAAACTTACAGACAAAATTATAGATATTAACGAAACAACAGAATTATCTTTTATAGCTGACGATAAAATTAATGATCGTTTTGAATTCTATTGGAATGAATTACCAAAAACACTAGGTACAAATGATTTGAATAGTGCAAAAGCTACCTATTTATATACAAATAATGGAAGTCAGTTTGTTAAATTTGAGCAAAGTAATACTACCGCTGATATTGCAATTTTTGATTTAACAGGCCGTCAAATATTTTATAAAACAAATATTTCTACAAATTCAGATTATAAATTAAACCTTAACAATATTCCAAATGTATATGTGGTTAAGATTGTATATAAAGACGGTAAAACTGTAACTAAAAAAACCATTAACAAATAAACCTAGCTATGAAAAAATTACTAAAAATTAACCTATTCTTTTTATTTGTTTTCATTATTAATATATCTGTTAACGCTCAACCTCCAAATCCTTGTGACTCAGGTTGGGATGATTGTAATGAAAACGGAGGTAACACAGGAAATGGGGATGGTACCAGAAAAGTTCCTATTGACGATTATGCTCCTCTATTAGTAATTACAGCGGTAACAATTGCCGGAATAATTTCTTATAGACAAAGACAACTAATTAAAAAATAAATTCATAATTTTAAACCTCAATCGTTTTGATTGAGGTTTTTTTTATATCAAAATAAATTATGAAAAATAAATTTATAGTACCATTAGTTGTTTTAGGTAGCTCGGTATTTGGCCAATTTAATGTTTCTGGACAAATAGAAAATTATGCTAACAAACCTGTTTTGGTTAAGATTTTCGAGAATGCCGAAATGAAATTAATCAACAATGCGATTACTGACAACAATGGAAATTTCTCTGTAAAAGTTCCGAAAGCATACAATGGTTTTGTACGTATTGATTTACCAACTGGAGAAAATCTTTCGTTATTAACAGATAACAAAAATCTAAAATTCAAAACGGTAAGTGGACAAGAAATGTCTTCTAAGCTTGAAATTTTAGAGGGAAATACACAAAAAGAATACAATAAAGTTTTAGCTCTTCAACCATTAAATGAAATTCAGAACCAAGTTTTTCCTTATTTAATGCAAATGTATAAACCGACTGACGAGTTTTATACAGCAATGGTAAAAGAAGATAAACGAATAAAAGAGTTGAAACGTAACGAAAATTTCTCACCATTAATTACCTATATTAATGAGTTGAATGATTTGAAACAAAAAGCTCAAACAAATAAAGATACTGAAACCCTAAATGAAATTGTAAATCATTTTGTAAAAGATGATGTACGATTGGAGCAATCTGGAATCTTTAATGATTTAGTTTTTGCTTATATTAATGGAAAATTAGCTGTTGCTAACAATCAAGATGTAGAAGGAAATTTAATTGCTGCTACAGACGAAATTTTGGTTAAAACAGATATCAAAACAACAAGAGGTCAAAATGTATTGACAACTATCTTAAACTTTGTTCCTGAAAAAGAATATGCAAATTTTCATAAAAAATACGTAGATAAAGTAAAAGGTTTGACTTCTAACGTAACAGATCAATTGAAAAAGAAAGTAGGACAAAGCGCTTCTATGCAAGCAGGAAGTAAAGTTCCAAATATCACTTTTCCTCAACCTATTAACGGAAAAAAATCGTTGTATGATATCAAAGCAGATCAAAAATTAATTGTTTTCTGGGCTTCTTGGTGTCCTGCTTGTCAACAAGAGATCCCGCATATTAAAGAGTTTTACAAGAACTTTAAATCAAAAGGCGGAGAAATTGTTGCCATTTCTTTAGACTACGATCAAACAGCGTTTAATAGCGCTACAAAAGATTTACCTTGGTACAATTATACTGATCTTTTGAGATGGGATTCACCAATCGCAGCTGAGTTTGGAATAGAGTCTACTCCTACTCTAATTTTGGTTGATAAAGACAACAAATTAATTAAGAAAGTTCATCATATTTCTGAGTTAGAAGTATCGAAATAATAACGAAAAAGCTACATTGATTTTCAATGTAGCTTTTTTATTTTATTGAATTATTTTCTAAATAAATCCTTGACTGTTCTTGTAATGAATGATTAGGAAAATTCCGATCAGAATAGTGAATCCCCACAACGAACTTCCTCCATAACTAAAGAATGGTAGCGGAATACCAACTGTTGGGAAAAGCCCAATTACCATTGCAATATTGATAAAGAAATGGAAAAATAAAATAGAGGCGACTGCATATCCATAAAATCGTGCAAATCTATTTTTTTGATGTTCGGCTAAGAAAAATAATCGTCCAACAAAAATTGCGTAGACAATTACCAAAGCTGTACTTCCTATGAAACCCCACTCCTCTCCAACTGCTGTAAAAATGTAATCGGTTTGTTGTTCTGGTACAAATCTTCCTTTTTTAATAGTTCCTTGATTGTAACCTTTTCCATATAATTCGCCCGAACCAATCGCAGTTTTCGCATACAATAAATTATATCCCGAAGTATCACGATACTTTGCTTCTCCTTCGTACAAAACCATCACACGCTCTTTTTGGTGTTTGGGTAATTTCTCAAAAATGATCGGAGAAATAAAACTAACCGTGCTTGCAAATAATAACAACACAATAGACGCAATAATACTAAAATTCAGAACATTTGCAGCTAATCCAGATTGTGTTTTGAATGGTGAATCATTAATTTCTTTTTGTTCGGTTAATTTTAAAATTAAAACTGGAATAATTGATATAAAGAATCCAATCAATCCAAAGAAAGTTGTATTAAAAAATATCGGTTCTGAGAAAAATAAGGAACGCATTGGGAATAAATGTCCAAAAGATTCTCTTGTTGTTTCTGATAAATCTTCTACTAAATAACAGATTCCAATCAATAATAAAAAGAAAATTGACAATCCAATCAAAACACCATGCATTGCATCAACTACATTCTGATTATAATTAAATGCCAAAATTAGTAGCGCAATTGTTAGAATTATAAAACCTAAAATCAGTAAGACATAAAAAGGAATTTGTACAATCGAAATCAAGAAAATGATTAATAATATGATTGGCGCTAAAATTATCCACGGATTAAGTCCTTCTCTGTACAAGGCAATACTTAATGAACAGAAAATAATTACTGAACCTAAATCGGGTTGTAAAAGAATTAAAACTACTGGTATTGCTATAATCAACAATATTTTTCCTATAAAACCTAAGTCTTTTAGATTTGCGTTTGAATGATTGATAAAATTAGCAATCAACAAAGCTGTACCAATCTTCGCAAATTCGGCTGGTTGCAAACTCAGAGGTCCAAAACGATACCACGCTTTTGCTCCATTAATTTCCTTTCCAACAATCAAAACTCCGACGAGTAAAACGAGGGAAATGATATAAAAGACAGAACTATAAATTTCGAAAAAATTACGGTTGTTTCCACTCGCAATTATCAAAATCAATATCATCACCACCCCAAGTCCAAACCAAATTAGCTGTTGTACACCTAAATCTGGATTGACACTATACACATTCATAATCCCGAAAGTTACTATCAGAAACCCTAGGATCAGTACGGCCCAATCAATTCCTTTTAGTAATCTGCTTTGGCTCATGTTTTAGTTTTGTTGAATCTTTTTTTAATTTTAAACTATCTATTTTATTTCCGATAGAATCCTTTTTTACAGGTTCTACGTATAATCCTTTTCTTTTTAGATAATCTATCCATTGACGACGATATTCGCCTTGTAGATTACCATTTTTCATACGTTGCACTAACGCAGGACGTTTTATTGTATCTGTTACATACAATTCAGCAATCAAACTCGCCATTGGTCCAGCATAAGTTGTACCCCAAGAACCATTTTCTACAATTGCAGCAATCGCAATTTTTGGTTTATCTGCTGGAGCAAACAATACAAATAATGAGTGATCTTGTCCATGAGAGTTCTGAGAAGTTCCAGTTTTACCAAATTGTACAAAAGAACTTGTATCAAAACTACGAGCTGTACCCATTGTAAATACATTACGCATTCCGCGTTGAATGATGTCAAAATGTTTTGGATCAACCAATGTATTTTTTTTCACCATATAAGTAGAATCCGTCAATGGTTTTCCATCAATACTATGTACAATATGTGGTGTAAAGAAAAAACCTTTGTTAGCAATAATCGCCGTATAATTTGCCATTTGCAGCGGAGTTGTATTAATATCTCCTTGTCCCATACCATTAAAGATAATACGATAAGGATTCCAAACACCTTCTCCAAAACGATTATCGTAAAACTCAGCTGTCGGAATAAGACCTTTGCTACCAACAGGTAAATCTGTTCCCATAAATTTTCCTAATCCGAAACTATTCAAAATGGAAGCCCATTCATTAATTCCGACACTATAATCATTTGGGTCTTTACGAACAATATCACGATAAGCTTCAGAAAAATAATTATTACATGATTTTCCAATTGCATGTTCTAAACCTTGCGGCGTATAATACATTCCACAGTGACAACCAATATGCATACGTCCATAACGGAAACCATGTTTACAAACATATGTTGTTTTTTCTGTCATCGTTCCCATTTGTAAACCAGCCAAAGCCGTTACCATTTTGAATGTAGAACCTGGAGGATAAGTTCCTTGTAAAGCTCTATCATAAGTTGGACGAGCAATAGAATCGTTGATTAATGCACTTCTCAACTTTGTATTCAAATAATCGTTTGGATTAATTGTAGGTGCGGATGCTAAAGCCAAAATTTCACCATTATTAGGATCAAGCGCGACAATTGCCCCACGTTTATTTTGAAGCATTTGTTCCGCCAATTCTTGCAAACGATAATCAATTGTCAAATGAACTGTTTTCCCACTTTTTACAGGTCGATCATAATCTCCGTTTTTATATGGACCAACAACATTCATTGTTCGGTCTACAATCCAGTTTTTTACACCTTTTATTCCTCGCAAATCTTTTTCATACGATTTCTCAACACCAGCAATACCAACCAAATCTCCAGGTTGATAATAGGTTGAATCTGTTTTGATATATGCTTGATTGGCTTCGTTTATATAGCCCAGTATATTTCCGGCAGAATTTACCATGTATTTACGTTCAGGACGTTTGATGATACTAAACGCTGGATACAAATATAATTGCTCTTGCATACGAGCAAAATTCTCGCGCGAAATATTCTTTAAAAAAGGATATGGAGATAATTTTTTGTAATCTTTTGCGGTAACAATTTTATCTAAAATAGAATCAAATTGTTGTGTTGAAATTCCAATCATTTTAGAGAATTTAGGTTTATCAAAACCATTCATATATTCTCCATAACTGTCAATTAATTTCCCTGGAATAACGTCTAATTCATACGAATAGGTATTACTCACCAACAATTTTCCGTTTCGATCAAGAATATCACCACGATTGGGATAAATGATTTCTTGTTTGATCGAAGTATTAAATGCATTTAACGTATAACGATCTGTAAATAATTGCAAATACGCCAAACGTCCTATAAATAGAAACACTATAAACAGGATGAGTGCATAAACAACCATCAACTTTTTCATACTCCAACTTTATTTTTAAATAAAATTTTATAAATAAAGACAAACACAAAAGTTATTCCCGAACTGATTAATGCTTTTAGCATCAAAGGTCCAATTCCTGATGGTTTAAAATTCTCAAGAAGTAATAAAATAATATGATGTGCAAGAATTAGAATAATCAAATAAAACAACCATTGCGCAAAACTGAACGAATTGAAAGAGAAAAATTCCATTTCGTAATCTTGTTTTCCTGCCAAAAGTTTGATGATTGGATTTCTAAGAAATGCGATAAGTGTTAATGCAAAAGCATGAATTCCTCCTGTGTATTCGAAAATATCTATCATTAATCCTAACATAAATGATAAGATTAGTAAGGCATATTTATTTTGATAAGGCGCATAAAATAATACAAATACAATATAGATATATGGTTGATAACTTCCTAAAAAGTTGATGTGATTAAACACAAAAACTTGTAACAAAGCTAAAACGATAATCTTGATAATATTGATTAAAAAATCTTTATTGAACATTCTGTGGACTTGTTATTGTATCTGATTTTTCTACTTGTTGAATTTCAACTTTATTAAGGTTTGTGACCACATAAGCTTGTGCTAAATTGGCGAAATCTTGTTTCAATCTTACTTGAACTTTCATTTCTCCCGTTTCATCAATTCCTTTGCTTACAACTTTACCTATAATAATTCCTTCTGGGAAAACTGGCGATTTACCATCTGTTTCGATAATATCTCCTTTTTTCACTTCGATGTATTTCGGAATTTCATATAATTGGACAAAACGAGGATCTTTTCCATCCCATTTCACTGTCCCAAAATATTGATTTCCTTTGATACGTGCATTGATATTGATATCCTTGTTTAACAACGAAATTGCACGAGAATAATTTTTCCCAGCAAAAGTTACAATACCAATTACACCATTATTTGTAATGATTCCGTCACCTTTTTCTATTCCATCATTTGTTCCTTTATCAATCGTCAAAAGGTTTTGCGTTTTGATAATCGAGTTATTTACAATCTCTGTAGGTACAAAAGAATACGTTTGATGATAACCTAAGGTATCCGATTTGTAAAACTGTTTAGTTTTCGCATCTTTAATACCTAAATGCACCAATTGCTCACGCAAAAAGGCATTTTCGTCCATCAAATCTTTATTGGCACTCGGTAAATGAATAAAGTTTGTCACCTTCGCAATTTTATCATCCACATAACCTGTAAACGACGTGCTTGCAGAAGCAAGAATAGTTTCGTGATAAATATTTTTCTTAAAGACAAGAAACAACGCAATTAACTCTAAAAAGACAAAAATTAATAGCATTCCATTTCTTCTAATCGCATTCAGAATATATTGCATTGCTCTTTACTCTTCTATTTCATTAAGAAAGTGAATTTATCAATATTTTTAAGTGCAATACCTGTTCCACGAACAACAGCACGTAAAGGATCATCAGCCAAGAAAACTGGTAAACCTGTTTTTTTAGAAATACGTTGATCTAAACCTCTCAACATAGCTCCACCACCAGCCATATAGATACCAGTGTTGTAAATATCTGCAGCTAATTCTGGAGGAGTTTGAGATAACGTTTCCATTACACCATCTTCGATGCGTAAAATTGATTTGTCCAATGCGCGTGCAATTTCGCGGTAATTTACAGTAATTTCTTTTGGTTTTCCTGTAATCAAATCACGTCCTTGTACTGGCATATCCTCTGGTGCATGCTCTAGTTCTTCTACAGCAGCTCCAACTTCAATTTTAACACGTTCAGCAGTTCTTTCTCCGATATATAAATTATGATGGGTTCTTAAGTAATATGCAATATCATTTGTAAAAACATCACCTGCAATTTTCACAGATTTGTCACAAACAATACCACCTAATGCAACAACGGCAATTTCTGTAGTACCACCACCTATATCAATAATCATGTTACCTTTAGGTTGAGTGATATCAATTCCAACACCTATCGCAGCAGCCATTGGTTCGTAAATAAGACGAACATCTTTTGCATTAACGCGTGCACAAGAATCTTTTACAGCACGTTTCTCAACTTCTGTAATTCCAGAAGGAATACAAATCACCATTCGTAATGAAGGTGAAAATAACTTCCCTTGAATTCCAGGAATTTTCTTGATGAACTCTGTCAACATGAATTCTGAAGCTTCAAAATCTGCAATTACTCCGTCTTTCAAAGGACGAATTGTTTTTATATCATCATGCGTTTTACCTTGCATGTGTTTTGCTTGTTCTCCAACAGCAATAACTTTATTTGTTCTTCTATGTATAGCGACGATAGATGGACTATCTACTACAACTTTATTATTGTGGATAATTAAAGTGTTAGCAGTCCCCAAGTCAATCGCAATTTCTTGCGTGAAAAAATCAAATAATCCCATCGTTGATTATGTCTCAGTATTATTAAAAATGAATGTACAAAAGTATAATAAATTTAGATGATTATAAAAGAGAATTTAATTTTATTATCAACTAAATATTTTTACTAAAATAGTAAGATTTTAACAATAAAAAAGGGTTAAAAATATTTTAACCCTTTTTTATGATTTTTATTGAATTTGAATATCGTAAGGTAGCCTAACTTGAACACCTTTTTGCTCATTCATCATCTTTATTTCTTTGTAAATTCGGATTCCGTCCGAACCTAATTCTTTTGCAATTGCTGCTTCGGTATTTTTTCCTTGAAGATTATCCATAAATTCTTCAAAAGAATCTTTTCTTTTTGGATAATTTTCTGTCGAATATTTTTCTATTTTAGCCAATTTAGCTGCTTCTTTTATTGCTGTATCTAAACTTCCGAAATCATCTACCAAACCAATTTGTTTTGCACGAGTTCCAGACCAAACACGTCCTTCACCTATTTTATCAACTTGCTCGTATGTTAATTTTCTATTTGTAGCAACGTGATTTACGAATTTTCCATAAATCAATACAATTGATTTTTGCATCGTATTTTTTGCTGTTGGTGATAATGGTGTCGTCAAAGACTTTAACTGATCTGCATTTGCATTCGTTTTTACTTCATCAAAATCTAATCCGAAATTATTGAATAATTTTTGCGCATTTGGTATCATTCCAAAAACACCAATAGACCCAGTTATTGTATTTGGTTGCGCATAAATTTTGTCCGAAGCTTGTGCGATATAATATCCACCAGACGCCGCGACATCACCAAAAGAAACTACGA
Source organism: Empedobacter sp. GD03865 (assembly GCF_029840775.1). Taxonomy (NCBI): domain Bacteria; kingdom Pseudomonadati; phylum Bacteroidota; class Flavobacteriia; order Flavobacteriales; family Weeksellaceae; genus Empedobacter; species Empedobacter sp. GD03865. The sequence continues at coordinate 67,934 of NZ_JAOCDF010000004.1, read as the reverse complement.
TTGGCATTTTTGTTTTCAATTGCATCAATTCATATAAAATTTCTTCTGATGCATTTGCACTCCCTCCTGGAGAATTTACACGTAAAACTAAAGCTTTGATTTTATCATTTTGACTGATTTTGCGAATCGCATCCACATAAGTTTTCGATTGGATTCCATCAAAACCATCTCCTTCTGTAATTGTTCCAGATGCGTATAAGACTGCAATTTTATCTTTTTCAGATTTTTCTGATAAAGTTTCGAAATAATCTTCCACTTTTATCGTATGTTTTTCAAGAACTTCAAAATCAGTTTTTGATTTTTCTTCTTTCAGACCAAGTTTTGTGAATAACATTTTTTGATATTCATTTTCTTGAGCCAATACATCATAAATCTTATTTTCTTTTCCTGTTTCTGGAATAAAAGCATACAAACTATCTGTAACTGTAGTAAATTGTTCAGGAGAAATTTTACGTGATTTTGTAATCGAATTTGAAACATTACCCCAAACATCATTCAATAATTCTGATAATTGCAAACGATTCTCATCAGACATATTTGTTCTCATATAAGGCTCTACAGCACTCTTAAATTGTCCGTGACGAATCACCTGAAAATCTACACCATATTTATCTCCTGCATTTTTGAAGAACATAATATTAGAACTCAAACCTTGTAATAAAGTTCCACCCAAAGGATTTTGATAAATTTTATCAGATACACTACTTATATAATATGACAACTGACTTCCTGAATTAGAATATGAATACACAAATTTTCCAGATTTTTTAAAATCTTCTAACGCATTACGAATATCAGTCGCTTGCGTAGCTCCACCAGAAAATTTATCCAATTTCAGACTAATTCCTTTTATTTTATCATCATTCTTCGCTTCTTCAATTGAATGAATAATATCTTGTAAAAAAACATTTGGACTTTCTGACATATCAAAAATAGAAACGGAACGATCCATATCACTTTCCATAATTGGATCTTCTAACGAAATTTCTAAAACAGAACCATCTTTCACACTTTTTGTTGGAGCAGATAATGCTGAAACAAATATCAAAACGATAAGAAGTATTACAAATACACTAATCGTTAATAGATTTCCTATGATTGTTGAGAATACTCTCCCGAAAAAGTTTTTCATTTTTAATTTATTATTACTTTTGCTCTATATGTCGCAAAATATAGTCATTTTGTTACTTGGTACAAACTTAGGTGACAAAAAAAATAATTTAGAAATAGCTAAAAACCTTATAAACAAAGAGGTAGGTAATATAAAAAAAGAATCTAATATTCTTGAAAATAAGGCTGAAGGATTTACAACGGATCATTTATTCTTAAATCAGAAAATAGAAATCAATACAAGTTATTCTCCATTTGAGGTTTTGAAGAAAATTAAAGAAATTGAACAAAAAATGGGGAGAATCTATTCTCAACCTAAAGAAAATGAAATTTACGTTGATCGCTTAATAGATATTGATATATTATTCTATAATAAGCTTTTAATTAATTGCAATTATTTAAAAATTCCTCATCCTCAAATTTACTCAAGAGAATTTATCAAAAGTTTATCTTTTTATTAAGATATTAACTATTAATTCATTAGTTTTGTAAAATTATATTAAGATATGCTTTATATTAGTTATAAAAATAATTCTAACCTATGAAAAAACTTTTATCTTTATTAATCTTAGGTGCTGCGGTATGTGCTAGTGCGCAGACCAAGTACGATGAAAAACCATTCAACAATAGTAAAAAGGAATTTAATGATTGGTCTATTTCTGCTTTTGGAGGATTGAACGCATTACAAAATACAGACTTAGTATCTTGGATGGGCGGAGGATACTTTACTCCTGGATATGATTTTCAATTTCAAGTCAATAAACAAATCTCTCATGCTTTTGGTCTAAGCTTACAATATCAATTAGGACAAACGAGACAAAAAGGAACCATATATGACAATACCCCTTGGGGAAATGCTTATCAAGGAAAAGCTCATGGAAAAACAAAATATAATGGAATTTCTGTTTTAGCTGATATTAACGCATCTAATCTATTAAGAAGAGTAGATAATAAAACTGAATTTAAATGGGCTATGCATTTATATGGAGGTTTTGGTATATTAGGCTTTAAAGCTTATAGACAACATTTTTATGGATCAGGTAATGATTACGGTTTAGTTACTGATCAAAAATTATCTGACAAATCTGTTTATGGTCAAGTAGGAGCTGGTTTACGTTATAAATTAAGTGACAAATTAGATCTTGAATTACGTGGAATGTACGTAATGTCTGGTGACGAAGAATTTGATGGATCAGGAAAACCAGAAATTGGATATTGGACAGCAGCAGATGTTGAAGAAGGTCGTGATGATAATATGTTTACATTATCTTTAGGATTACATTATAAAATTGGTAAACATAAAGATGCATTACAATGGGTTTCTCCTATAGCATACAAAGCTCCTGTAGAACAAACTCCTTTCGAATGTATTGATGAAGATCGTGATGGTGTTTGTGATCAATGGGATAAATGTCTTGGGACTCCAGAAGGTATTCGCGTAGACGGATCAGGATGTTCTTTAGATTCTGATGGAGATGGTATTCCAGATAGTGAAGATAAATGTCCTACAATTCCTGGACCTCCTACAAACGGTGGTTGTCCTGAGAAAGTAATCAGAATTTCTGGTGAAGATGTTGCGACAACTATTAATGCTTATTTAGAAGGAATTGAATTCGATTACAACTCTGATCGCATTAGAGAACAATCTTATGAAAAATTAAATCATGCTTCTGAGGTATTGTTAGCAAATCCAGATTTCAAATTCGTAGTGGAAGGTCATACAGATGCTGCTGGTGGTGTTGATTATAACCAAAAATTATCTGAAAGACGTGCTACTTCTGTTGTTCGTTACTTAGCTAACAAAGGTGTTGACACAACTAAATTGTCGTCTGTAGGAAAAGGTAAATCTGATTTAAAATGGCCAGAATGTAATCCTGTTACAAACTGTCCTGCTTGGAAAAACTTAGAAAACAGACGTGTAATTTTCAAAGAAATTAAATAGTCTAAAATTTAATCATACAAAAAAAGCTCAGTTAATATTAACTGAGCTTTTTTATTATTTTATATTTATATTTTCTTCTTTTAAAGAATATTAATCGAATTAATTATTCAATAATAACGATTTGATTAGAATTAGAAGAAACTTTATACAAAAAGTATTTGAGCATATTTTTTATTTCTTCCGTTTCTTTAATCGGAATTAAGATATTATGAATCTTTTCTAACGTTTTTATTTGATGATGATATTCGTAATAACCATATCCTTTAAATTCTCCATTCTCAACTAAATAAAATGATTTTTCAATTCCTTTTCGTCCTTTATCAATAATCAAAAAAGTTTCGGAAGGATATTCAGTTGTTTTAATAAAACTTTGAATTCGTTCATTGTAAACTTCTTTAGATTCCTCTTTTACACAAGCTCCATTGCATTTATTTACTTTATATTGGAAACACGAATCATCCGATTTTATTCCAGCATTTACTTGTTGACAAAGATTATAATCGTGAACGATTTTTTCTAAAACCTCTTTTGCACGTTCCTTAGTTTTAAATTTCAAAACAGGTTGTGTCTTTCTAACTTTCCCTATTTCTAATCTCGAATAACCACGTTTAGACTCCAAATAATACAATCCAAAAGGATAAACTTTATTCTCAACTAACTTTACGTTATACATTGGTTGATTATTCAAGACCTCGTTATTTTCTTTAATTGCAGCAAGAAAACCACTTCCAGTTTCTTCGAATTTTATAGAACGTGTATAACGTTTCAGCTTATTAGCTTTTAAAGTTTTTGATGTAAAAATTTGATTAATAGATCGTGCAATATTATTGCTTCGACAAATATAAATAAGTTGTTTTCGGCTATTGTATAAATAATAAACCCCGATAGAATTAGGTAAACCTTCAAGCAGTTTCTGATACTTAGAATGTGCTTTTTTAGGTTGTTTTAAACCTGTTTTCTTCGTGATTATTTTTTCCGAATCTTTATCTAACAATAATTTAAACAAAGAAATTGTCGCTCTTGCATCTCCAGAAGCCCTGTGTCTATCTGTCACTACAATTCCAAGCGATTCGCATAATTTTCCTAAAGAATATGAAGGTAATCCTGGAATCAATTTTTCGCTATATTCGAACGTATCAATCCATTCTTTTTCGTAATTATATCCCAAACGATCGAACTCTTGTTTTAGCATTCTATAATCAAACATTACATTATGTCCAACTAAAATACAATCATCTGTAATCTCAACTATACGTTTTGCTACTTCGTGAAATTTAGGCGCTGTCAACACCATTTTATCTGAAATATGCGTTAACCTTTGTACATATTGATCAATCTTTTTTTCGGGATTAACTAATGATATAAACTGATCGACAATTTCTTTTCCATCATATTTATACACCGCAATCTCTATGATTGACTCTTCCCCCACTTTTCCGCCAGTCGCTTCTATATCTAAAATCGCGTACACGTGCTTATTTTTTTCCTTTTAAAAAATTAGTTAACATTTTCATTCCAAAATCCATCAATTTTCGAGTTGCAGTACGACTTACATCACGCACAACAGGATTATCTGTCCAATTTTTTTCTTTAGGAATACTTCTTGTTGAAGTTGCTTTTGGAACAGGTTTCTCTATATTTTTTTGTTGTTCTAATTTTTGTGATAAAATTTCATTTGCAGATTCACGATCAATATCTGTCGCATATTTTGTCACTAAATCTGAGTTTGAGGTAATCGTATCGATTTCATTTGAAGTCAAGATATCCATTCTCGAATTTGGCGCTCGCATATATGTATAAGCCAAAGGAGTTGGAATACCTTTTTCGTCTAAAGCAGTCACAAAAGCCTCTCCAATCCCTAATTGAGTGATTACTTCACTTGCTTTATAATAGGTAGTTGTCGGATAATTCTCAATTGCTTTTGTTATTTCTTTACGATCTTTCGCAGTAAAACCTCTTAACGCATGTTGAACTTTAAGACCTAATTGACTCAAAACTGCATCAGGAACATCTCCAGGAACTTGCGTTACAAAATATAATCCCACACCTTTTGATCGAATTAATTTTACCATTGTTTCAATTTGATTCAACAAAGCTTTCGTAGCTTCCTTAAAAATCAAATGTGCTTCATCAATAAAAATCACCAATTTCGGTTTATCAGAATCTCCAGATTCAGGGAATTGAGAATAAATTTTATTCAATAAACTCAACATAAAAGTTGAAAATAAATTAGGTTGATTTTGAATATCAATCAAACGAATAATATTTACAATTCCTTTTCCGTCTTTCGTTTTCAATAAATCCTGAACATCAAAACTTGGTTCTCCAAAAAACTTTGTTGCACCTTGCTGTTCTAATGCAACAATTTTGCGCAAAATAGCTCCCAAAGAAGCTGGCGCAATTGTTCCATAATTCGAATTTAATTCAGATTTTCCTTCATCAGAATCTGTCACATATTGCAAAACACGTCGAATATCCTCCAAATCAATCAAAGGTAAATTACGATCTTGACAATATTTGAATATAATTGAAATAATACTTTCTTGTGTTTCATTCAGTTCCAAAATTTTACTGAATAAAATTGGACCAAAATCACTTACAGTTGCACGAAGTTTTGCACCTGGTTCATCAGAAATAGACAAAAACTCGACAGGAGAAGCTTGCGGATCAAAAGGTAAATTAAGCGCCTCCATTCTTTCTTGCGCATTTTTATCTTCCGAATTTGCAGCAGCTCCAATTCCAGATAAGTCTCCTTTGATATCCATCAACAAAGTTGGAACACCTTTCAGAGAAAGTTGCTCGGCGATAATCTGCAAAGATTTTGTTTTCCCTGTTCCAGTTGCTCCACCAATCAATCCGTGACGATTCATTGTTTTTAATGCTACTGAAATTTCAACTTCTTCTACAATTTCGCCATCTAATTTGGCTTTGCCTAAAATTATTTTATCGTTTTTAAAAGAATAACGACTTTGTATCTCTTGAATAAAGCTTTCTTTCTGGTTCATTTTGATTGATTATTGAATAAATATAGAAAAAATTTATTCTGAAATTTTATATTTTACAGCTACTGGATAATGATCCGAGAATTTTTTTCGAATAACATGTGCCTCAATAGGTTTAAATAATTTAGAATGAAATAAATAATCAATTCTAATTGGAAATTTAAATCCATGAAAAGTTGTCGCATTTCCTTTTCCAACTTCTATATAAGAATCGTGAAGATATTTTTTTAACTTCTCATATTCGTACGAAACTGGAGTCGAATTAAGATCCGTTCCCAAAATAACTGGATAACGTGAAGATGTGATATATGGAATAATCGCTTCTAACTGTTTTTGATGTTTTTGCATTCCTTGCACCAATTTTAACTCAACTTTTCGACTCGAAATTTCGGCAGTTCGCGAATCATCGGATTGAATAATTTCTTTTACCATCGCTTTATCAATGTACATTGGTTCAAGATAAACATTAATTACACGAATCGTATCATTCCCTAAATCGATATCTGCATATGCGGCAAGACCATTCAATTCATCATTATCATCAGGCGTTATTTTTTTGGTTTGAATAATAGGATATTTACTATAAATTGTCAATAAACCATAAAATTCTGAATAGTAATTTTTGAATTCTTTATTTTTTAGACTTTTCTGTTGACCTTCATACGCTTCTTGAAGCAGCATAATATCTGCCTTATTCTTAATCAAAAGTTCTTTTGTTCCTTCTTCTTTAAAACCATGTACATTATATGTCAATACAGATAAATCAGCTTTTTTATCTTTAACTTTATTGAATTGTACAATTGGATATGAAAGATAAATTGGGTAAAATAATCCGGCTGAAAGAACTAAAATTAACAAAAAGTGTCGCCAGCTAAACAGTAACCAATACAGTAAAAACATTGCTCCAAATGCAAATAATATTGGAAAACCAATCGAAATAAAGTTAAAATATGGAATTTCTGTAGGCGTAAAAATTTTATTTAAATAGACACAATAAGCCACTAACAAAAAAACGATATTAATTGTTAGTACTAAACGATTGAAATAATTTAGTTTAAACTTACTGATTATACTCATTTTACCTACCTTCTCTAAACAGAAAGTCTTTTTCTTCTTTGGACAAACTCTCGTAACCTGAACGAGAAATCTTATCTAAAATTACATCAATTTTCTTTTGTTTTTCAACTTTTTGATGATTAAAATCGTAATCATCTTTCGGAACATTTGATCGCGAAGAAGTTGAAGAAATATTTTTATATGTTTTGAAAGTTGATTTCTCTTTTTTCTTAAATAACTCCTCTATTTTGAAAATAAAATTGCCTAAAAAATCATTTCCTCTCTCAAATTGTTTCATATAAAGATAACCAAAAATAGCACCTCCCAAATGTGAAATACTACCACCCGCGTTTTGATTAGCTATAATATTATACACATCAAAAGCGATAAATACATAACCAACATACAATAATGGAAATGAAGTAGGAATCAACAACAAACGAACAGGCATTTTCGGATTATACGAAATCATAGCAAAAAAAACTGCGTAAACCGCTGCCGAAGCACCAACTAATAAATGTGAATAATTGAAAACGTTCTGAAACAATAAAAAGAAAATTCCGCCAGCGATCCCTCCAAAAATATAGAATGTAACTAAATTTCGGTTTTGAAATTGTTGCAAAAACATTTGTCCAACAAAATACAACAAAACCATATTCATTATCAAATGAAAAAGATTGCCATGTAACCAAGAATATGTTAGGATTTGCCAAGGTCTTACAATCAAATCATCGAAAGATGACAAAGCAAACAAACCTGTTGTTGTAATCGTAGAATTTGCTACCGTTCGAAGAACAAAATCAACAATTAACAATGTAAAAAACACCACAACGTTAACGTAAATTAATTTTGTTGCGCTATTTCCTGATGAATATTTTAATTTTAAATCGTCTAAGATATTATTTGCCATTTCTTAATTCCATCTATATAAATTCTTTTTCCAATGTCTTGTTAACAAGAAGCCAATCAATCCACCTCCTAAATGTGCAAAGTGAGCTACATTTCCAATGTTTTGATATCCCATATAAAACTCAATTAATACCATAATTGGAATAAAATATTTTGCTTTTACAGGAACTGGGAAAAAGATTAACATTAATTTTTCGTCTGGATATAAAACCGCGAAAGCCAATAACAAACCATAAATAGCACCAGAAGCACCAACCATTGGTGTTACATAATTTGTCAAAAGTTCTGACGCAGCTTGGTTATTTTGAATAATTGAATTCGTATGATATCCACCTTGCATATTTAATTTTGCAGCTTCATAAATTTGACTAAAACCTATTCCTTGCGTTTGAACAGCATCTTTTAACTGCTCTATTTGAAAGTAATTAACTGCATTAAACAATATAAAACCTCCTAAACCAGCTAACAAATAAAGCGTCAAGAATTTTTTTGGTCCAAAAGTTTGTTCAACCACAGAACCAAACATCCACAATGCAAACATGTTAAACAAAATATGTGAAAAATCGGCATGCATAAACATATGCGTCAAAATTTGCCAAAATTTGAAGTTGGGAGATTCTGGATAAAAAGCACCTAAAATCACTCTCAAATCGATTCCTTTTGTGCTAAAAACAAAAGTCGCTAGAAAGAACAAACCGTTTATAATAAGTAAATTCTTTGTAATCGGTGGTATAGATTGTCTCATTCGTTTATTGTAATGTTTTTTTGATATCAGCCGTATTCATCTGCACAAAAATTGGGCGTCCGTATGGCGTATAATTCGGATTTGGTAGTCTTAACAATTCTTCAACCAAAGTTTGCATTTGTTCAGATTTTAATGAAACTCCTTTTTTAACAGCCGCATTTTTTGCTAAAATTTTTGCAAACGTATTTTCTAATTCAATTGATTCTTGGTATTCTAATTCCTCGATAAAATCCATAAAAACAGACACTACATCCTCTTGTTGCACATCAACAGGAATCGCATTAATCTGTATTGCTTCTTCATCCAACGAAATATCAAAACCAAAACTCAACAATTGATGCTCTACATTGATTAATTTCTGACGATCATTTGGCGAAAGTTCCAACTCAATCGGGAAAAGCATTTGTTGTACCAAAGCACTTCCATTATTTGAATGTATAAATTTTTCGAATAATATTTTTTGATGCGCGCGATGTTGATCGATGATTAACAATTCGCCACGATATTCAACAACCAAATATTGATTCATCCATTGAATTACTTCAAAACTATCATGAAAATCTTCAGATTCAAATAATTGATGCGCATGATTATTTTCGATTTCTAACTCAACAGCATCTTTATAAAAATCCATATTCGCACGAATATCAGACGGTTTCGGCGCTCTTGTTTGTTGATGCTCGAAAGGGTTAAAACTAGAATCAACCGTAATTTCTGGCATTTTAATTTCTGTATCTTCCGTCGCAGATGGAATAAATGCCCAGTTTGGATCTTGTTCAAAATCCAACGAAGGAATTACATTAAATTGTCCCAAAGCGTGTTTTACAGCAGCTCTAAGAATAGTAAAAATCAATGCTTCATCCTCAAATTTAATTTCTGTTTTAGTTGGATGAATGTTAATATCAATTTTTGACGGATCAATTTCTAAATACAAAAAATAAGAAGGACTATACCCCGTTGGCAACAAACTCTCAAAAGCATCTACGATTGCATTATGCAAATATCCACTACGAATAAAGCGATTATTCACAAAGAAAAATTGTTCGCCACGCGATTTTTTTGCAGCATCTGGTTTCCCCACAAAACCTTTCACTTTTACAATTTCTGTATCTTCTTCAACGGATATAATTTGTGAACTTAATTTTTTTCCGAAAATTTGAGCAATACGTTGTTTCAGATTTCCGGCTTTCAAATGATAAACCTCTGCATCATTGTGATGTAAAAAGAAACTAATGTTTTCGTGCGCCATCGAAACACGTTGAAACTCATCTTGAATATGACGAAATTCAACCTGATTAGATTTTAAGAAATTACGACGAGCAGGCACATTATAGAAAAGATTTTTGACCGAAATAGACGTTCCAACTGGACAAACAACAGGATCTTGATTGCGAACTTCTCCACCTTCAATCACCAATTGCGAACCAACCTCATCCTCTTCTCGACATGTTTTCGTTTCTACTTGCGCAACAGCTGCAATCGACGCTAAAGCCTCTCCACGAAAACCTTTTGTATGAATATTATAAATATCCTCTGTCTTTCTTATTTTTGAAGTCGCGTGACGTTCAAAAGCCATTCGGACATCCGTCACACTCATTCCCGAACCATTATCAATCACTTGAATCAAGCTTCTTCCAGCATCTTTTACAATTACCTGAATAGAAGTTGCACCAGAATCCACCGCATTTTCAATCAATTCTTTTATCACAGAAGCTGGTCGTTGTACAACTTCTCCTGCGGCAATTTGATTGGCTACATGATCTGGCAGTAATTGAATAATATCGTTCATATTTTCGTATAAATTGATTTAATTTTGACTATTTTTTTAATCAAACTTTACAAATATACAAACAAATCTCTCTTTTGACCTTATTCTCTATAAGTGAAACTTATCAACAATTGTTGATGTTTTAAGTTTTAACTTTTGAATAATAAATTCATAATTTTTAACAATAAAAAAGGTAGACAAAAGCCTACCTAATTTTTTATATTTTTATTGCATTAATTCTCTTTCAAAACAGCTTTCATTTCATCAAATTCTTTATCAATCTCTTGATTCGGTTTTTGAGTCAATAATGAAACTACATAAATTGCAATAACTGAAGAAATAAATCCTGGAATCATTTCATACCAATCTTTGTAATCATGATTTGCATAAACCCAAGCTAAAACAACAATTCCTCCTGTTAACATTCCAGCCAATGCACCTTGCCAAGAGGTTTTTTTCCAGAAAAGTGAGAAAACAATCACTGGTCCAAATGCAGATCCAAATCCTGCCCAAGCATTTCCAACTAAGTTTAAAATAGAATCTTTAGGTGTTAAGGACAATAATACTGCTATAACTGCTACAATTAAAACCGATAAACGACTTGCTGTTAACAATTGTTTCGGAGAGGCTTTTTTGTTCAAAAATGCCTTGTAAATATCTTCTGTTAACGAACTTGATGTTACTAATAATTGTGAAGAAATTGTACTCATTACTGCAGCTAAAATTGCTGATAATAAAAATCCTCCAACTAATGGATGAAATAAAACACGAGAAAAATAAATGAATATCGTTTCTGCTTCTGTTTTAGAACCATCAAATTTCAGCATAGTTGTTTGATCAAATTTCATCAAATAAGCAATCCCAACTAATCCAACTAAAAGAGCTCCACCCACTGTAAAGATCATCCAAGTAATCCCAATGTTTCTTGCTTTTGCTAAATCTTTCGGATTACCAATTGCCATAAAACGTACTAAAATATGTGGTTGTCCACAATATCCTAATCCCCATGCCATCAACGATAAAATACTAATTGTTGTTGTCCCTTTGAATAAATCCAAATATTTATCACCTTTATCATTAATCAATGAAAAAGTTTCTCCAACTCCGCCAATTTCAGAAATCGCTACAATCGGAACAATAACCAAAGCCAAAACCATGATAGTTCCTTGTACGAAATCAGTTAAACTTACAGCTAAAAAACCTCCTAAAAAAGTATACAATACAACTACAAAACTTGTCATCCAAAGTCCTGTCATATAATCTAATCCAAAAGCAGATTCAAACAATTTCCCTCCAGAAACCATTCCAGCAGATGTATATAATGTAAAAAAGACTAAGATTAATATTGAAGATACAATTCGCAATAAACGAGATTTATCTTTGAAACGATTTTCGAAAAATACTGGTAATGTAATCGAATTTTGAGCGATTTCTGTATAGATTCGTAATCGCGGTGCGACAAAAATATAGTTCAAAAAACATCCTGTTGTCAATCCAATTGCAATCCAAGCACTCGACAAACCTGTAAAATACATTGCTCCTGGAACGCCCATTAACAACCAACCACTCATATCAGCAGCACCAGCAGAAAGCGCCGTTACAGCCGCTCCCATTTTCCTTCCTCCAATCAAAAAATCTTCGGAATTACTTGTTGATTTTCGGTAGGAATAAATCCCGATTCCAATCATCAGAGCCATATATGCGCCAATAGAAATGTATTCGTAAATGTTCATGTGTTTTAATTTTTATCGAAAATATAATTTTTCATCCACAAAAATTGTACGAACTTTAAATTTCTAAACAAGAATCATGAATTTTCAACAAAATAATCTAAAATCAGCGACAAGTCCGTATTTGAAACAACACCAAAACAATCCTGTTTGGTGGCAAAGTTGGAGTGACGAAGTTTTGAATCATGCAAAAAAAGTCAACAAACCTTTGCTTATTTCAATTGGATATTCTGCTTGTCACTGGTGTCATGTGATGGAACATCAGTCTTTTGAAGACGATGAAGTTGCAAAAGTGATGAATGAGAATTTTGTTTGTATTAAAATTGATCGTGAAGAACGTCCTGATTTAGACGCTTTGTATATGAATGTCTCACAATTAATTCATCAATCTGGCGGTTGGCCACTCAATGTTTTTGCTTTACCTGATGGTCGCCCTTTTTATGGCGGAACTTATTTCCCGAAAGTTCAATGGATTGAATTATTAGAAAATATCAACCATTTATATCATCACAATCAAGCTAAAACAATGGAATATGTCAACTCTATTGCGGATGGTTTGAATAAAATGGAAACAATCGAATTGAAATCTTCTTCCACTTTTTCAACACATAAAATTGATGAAACATTTGAATTTTGGCAACAACAATTTGATGATGAATGGGGCGGATTTAATCGTGCACCGAAATTTATGTTACCAAATGCTTGGGAAACAATTTTGCGACATGGAATTCAAACTAACAACGAACATTGTTTAATTCAAACCAAAATAACATTAGATAGAATGGCTTTTGGCGGAATTTACGATCAACTAAAAGGTGGTTTTTCTCGCTATTCGGTCGATCCGTATTGGAAAGTTCCACATTTCGAAAAAATGCTTTACGATAACGGACAATTGCTTTCGCTTTATTCGAATGCATATAAAGTTTATGAAGAAAATGAATATAAAACAGTTGTCGAAGAAACGATTAATTGGCTGAAAGATGAAATGCTTTCGTCTGAAAATGTTTTTTATTCTGCTATTGATGCTGATTCTGAAGGCGAAGAAGGAAAATATTATGTTTGGAAATCGGATGAATTGAAAACAATTTTGAAAAATGATTTCGACTTATTTCAAAAATATTATAATGTTGATGAATTTGGAGAATGGGAACATGGTAATAATATTTTGATGCGCTTGACAGATGACGAAGATTTCGCATCAAAACAGAATATTACAAAAACAGAACTTCAAGCTAAAGTTAATGAATGGAAAAAAACCCTTAATCCAATTCGTGAAAAGCGCATCAAACCTCATCGTGATGAAAAAGTTTTAACTTCTTGGAATGCTTTAAACATAAAAGGTTTGTGCGATGCATACATCACTTTTGAAAACGATGAATATCTTGATTTAGCAAAAAATGCAACCAATTTTATTTTAGAAAATCAATGGAATGGTGAAATCTTGTTCAGAAATTATAAGGATAATCAAACAACAATTCCAGGATTTTTGGATGATTATGCCCTAATGATTGAAGCGTTAATCAAGCTTTATGAAGTTACTTTAGAAATGCATTATTTAGAAACTGCTCAAACCTTAACAGAAGAAGTTTTCAATCAATTTTATAATCATAAGAATAAAATGTTTGCGTACAAATCCCATTATGATACGCCTTTGGTTAACGAAACATTTGAGATTTATGACAATGTTATTTCATCATCAAATTCGGTAATGGCAAATAATTTGTTCAAATTAGGGAAGATTCTCAATCACGAAAAATACATTGAACAAGCGAAACAAATGTTAAACAATATCGAAGAAAAAATTCACGATTATCCAACTGGTTTTGCAAATTGGATTCAGTTGTATCTAAATTTCGCTTATCCGTTCAAAGAAATTGTAATTGTTGGTGAAAATGCATTAGAATTCTCGAAGCAAATTCAACAATGTTATGTTCCGAATGCAATTTTTGTTGCTTCAAAAACAGAGAATTTAGAAATCACTCAAAATCGATTCATCGAAAATAAAACTTCCATTCATATTTGCGAAAATTATACGTGTCAATTACCCGTTTATTCGGTTGAAGAGGCTTATAAAAATATTTAGAATTTACAATAAAAAACCATGAAAAAAACACGTTGCGCTTGGGTAAACAAAGACCAAGATTATATCGATTATCACGATAATGAATGGGGAAAACCTGTAAAAGATGATAAAATTTTATTCGAATTTTTGATTCTCGAATCTTTTCAAGCTGGATTAAGTTGGTTCACAATTCTGAAAAAGAGAGAAAATTTTAGAAAAGCTTTTGCTGATTTTAATGTAGAGAAAGTAGCCAAATTTGATGAAGCTAAAATTGATGAATTAGTCCAAAATGAAGGTATTATTCGTCATCGAGGAAAAATTTCGGCAGCAATTAATAATGCAAAATTATTTATAGAAATTCAGAAAGAATTTGGTTCTTTTTCAGATTTTATCTGGAAATACGTTGATGGAAAACCAATTATCAACAATTGGAATTCGATAAAAGAAGTTCCTGCAACAACAGAAATTTCAGATCAAATTGCAAAAGATTTGAAAAAACGTGGCTTCAAATTCTTTGGTTCAACCACTATTTATGCGCATATGCAGGCGGTCGGAATGGTAAATGACCATACAACAGATTGTTTTTGTAAATAACAGCTCAATAAAATCATCTGAAATGTGCATCTTTGCGCAAACTTAGAAAATGAAAATCGAACTAAAACATTGGATCATCCTTGGCGTTTTGGCGCTAACTTGGGGAAGCTCGTTTATTCTCATCAAGCAAGGATTGGTCGCGTACACGCCATATCAAGTTGGAGCATTAAGACTAACAATTGCAGGAGGAATTTTGGCAATTTGGGGAATTCCAAGTCTATTTAAAATTCCGAAAAATAAATTAAAATATGTCGCATTGGCTGGTTTCTGCGGAAATTTCATTCCAATGTTTTTATTTCCAATGGCGCAAACACACGTTTCGAGTTCAATGGCTGGAATTTTAGATTCTTTAGTTCCATTATTTATTTTACTTTTTGGTGCTTTATTTTTCAATATCAAAGGAACTAAAAATCAAGTTTTGGGAGCAATAATCGGATTTATTGGAGCTGTTTTATTAATTGGTGGCGATGGTTTTTCTGGCGAAAATAGTCTTTTACATTGTTTATTAATTGTATTAGCAACCGCGCTTTATGGAATGAATAGTTTAATCTTAACACGCTATTTAAACGACGTTCCATCATTTCAATTATCCTCGGCTCTATTCACAATTTGGTTATTACCTTCAATTTTCATTTTAATTATTTCAGGATTTTTTGATGTATTCGAAGGAACAGAACAACAATTAAAAAGTTTAGGTTTTGTTGCTATTTTAGGACTTTTAGGAACTGCTTTAGCGATGATACTATTCTACCGATTGATACAATCTACAGGTTCGATGTTTGCCTCAATGGTGACTTATTTAATGCCTGTAGTTTCTGTTTTTTGGGGATTTTTAGTTGGAGAAAAAATCTCATGGATCCATTTATTTGGATTCGGAATGATTTTATCAGGCGTTTATTTAACACAGAAAAAAGAAAAAGAAGTTGAAGTAATTTAGATAATATATTTCATAATAAAAATGCCTTACAAAGCTAGCTTTGTAAGGCATTTTTATTAATTTAAGACTTCTTTTGGAACTATTTTCCCTAAAATTGATTTCAAATTAGGATCAATTACAAGAAATTTCCATGTCATTTTATTATCTATAGAGCTTCCAATAACTTCTGAATTATCTGTTACTTTAAAAAATTGAGTTTCTTTATCAAAAACAACATTTCCATCACCATATTCTTCTTCTAACGCAGTTAAAACATATTTAACAGTCTCTTCATCTGCATTATCAAAATCTATTTCAGCTATCTTCATTTCATAAAAAGAAACTACATTCATTTTTACATAATCAATCTTATCTATATTTTTAATCTCACCAATTTTAAACGAATTTGGTAAAGTCAGCTTCAACTCTAAACCTTCTGTTGCAAAAATAGCTTCCATTGCAGATTTAAACTGTTCCCTTGAATAAAATTCAAAAATTCTTGGATCTGTATATTCCAGAGCTTGATCAAACTTTTTTTCTATAACAAATTGAGTATAGGCTATATAATCACGTTTTATATTTTGTTGAAAAGATTGCGCATTCATCGTTACGAATGTCAATAAAAGAAAAGAAAAGGATAGTATTTTTTTCATTATTAAAGTTCGTTTTATTTTATATATTTTTTCAAATCTTTTGCTAATTCTTTTGTAAAAGCATCCGCACCTTCGTAATTCATGTGCGTTGTGTTGTAGAAATATTTTTGATCAAAACTAATCGAATCAGTCGAATAATCTAATAACGGAAGATGATGCTTTTGTAATGTTGTTTGATAACGATTAATCACTTCTTCCCTATTCAACATATAATCTTGACCTTTATAAAATTCGGGTGCAATTGTAAAAATTAACTGAATATTTTCTTGTTCACATTTTGCAATTAATTCTTCTAACAAAGCATAATCTGAAAAGTCAAAATCAGAGTTTTTCTTTTTCATTTTCCCCCAATCAACATTCCATTTTCGGTTATATGATTTGAAACCATCATCACGAAAAAGTCCGTCTTTATGCAGTTTTTCTTTCTTCGCCCTTGCAATTTGATCTTTCCAATACGTTTGATCTCTGTAACGATAAAGCGGCACAATAAAATCAACCAACTTTGTATCTTTATATTCTTTTAACGCCTCATACAATTTAAAATTCCACAACATAAATGGCGCATATTGATTTGGTTGAAAAACTTCATCAATGTGTGAAAACGAAAAAGTATCTAAATTCCAAACAACTATTTTCGGTTTTGGATTATGATTCAAATACAAATTGAAACGATACAATTGCATTTTAAATTTACTTCCGTTTAATCCAAAATTATGCGTTGTCAGTTTTAAATCTTGTTCTAAAATATTCGGATTAATTTGAATAAACGCTCTCGAAGAACCAAAAATAGCCAATTCAACATTCGTTTTTCCTTCTCTTATTTGATTCCATTCTTGCACTTCTCCGCTAAACAAAGCCATCTTTTTGAGTTGATTCGAATAATAAACATCAACCAAAACCAATGCAATGAAAGCTGAGAATAAGGTAAGAAAGAAGTATTTTAAGAATTTCATTTTCTCAACATTTCGATATGCGGAATATCGTCTTCTAAATATTCTTCCGAAACTTGCTCGAAGCCAAACGAAGAATAAAATTCTTTCAAATAAGATTGAGCAGAAATTCGGATTGAAGACGTTTTAAATTGATTTTCGATGATTTGAACCGAATTTCTCATCAATTGTTTCCCTAATCCATAACGACGAAACTTTTGATTCGAAATTACACGACCAATTGACGGTTCATTTTCGTACGAAACTCCTTTCGGAACAATTCGAGAATATGCAGCAACCTCATCACCAATCGTTGCCCAAAGATGTCCACAAACCAAATCCTTATCATCACAATCTTGATAAATACAATCCTGCTCTATTACAAAAACTTCGTTGCGTAATTGCACTATTTTATATAGCTCTTTCGATGTTAAATCATCAAAAGATTTGTAATGCCAAATAATTTCTTCCATGGATTAATCTAATTTTGAGTATTTTGCAATAATATTTTCGAACATTTTTTGAGGTAAAATATTTTTCAAGGTTACAGAAAATTTTTGCATTGATTTTCCAATATAATAATGTGGTTTCAAATTCTTCTGAGCCAAAATATTTTCGATAATCGGAATCAAATCTTCTGTTGGTGTACCATCTTGCACTTCGTTATCGATATCGGCAACCATTGCATCGTATCTTTTTTGATAAAATTTTGACACAAAAGTTTTCACACGACCTTCTGCAATATTGGTTTTGATATCTCCAAAATTCAATGTTGCAATCTCTACTCCTGTATGGCGATTTTCTAAACGAGCCGATTCAACCAAACGATCAATCATCGCTTTCGAAGCTGAATAATAACCTCTAAACGGTAAACCATTGTTACTCGCAATCGACGAAACATTTAGGATATAACCGTTTTTTTGCGCACGCATTGTAGGCAAAACCTCTTGCATTGTATAAATTGGTCCGTATACATTAACGTCCAATAATTTCTCGATATCAGCTTTCGAAGCATCTTCCACAGCGCCTAACATTCCAATTCCGGCATTGTTAATCAACACATCAATTTGGTTATTCGTTTCCGAAAAAATCTGCTGAAAACTACGTTTTACATTTTCTTTATCCGAAACATCTGTCGCAATATGTTTAAATTTTTCTAGACCTTTAGCTGTTCTTGATAAACCATAAACTTGATGTCCTTTATCGTGAAAATAATTTGCCAAAGTCAATCCTACACCCGAAGAAGAGCCTGTAATTACAATAATTTTTGATTGCATGATTCGATTAATTTAAACACAAAACTACATAATATAAGACAAATATTGGTAGGTAAATAATTTTTTGAATGGTTACTAGAAGATTCTCTAAATTTGTGCGTTAATTATCAAAAGATTTCAATTGAATCCAAAAACTAAAAAATATATTATAACAGGAGTTAAATTAACGATTAGTATTGCGTTAATCTATTATATCTTCTTTGTTAAACTACATATTTTTGATATTTTCAGTCATTACAAAAATGCGAATTGGGCGTATATTTTTATTGCTGTTATCCTTTATGTACTTTCGCAAGCATTGTCTGTTTTTCGTTTAGACTATTATTTTCGGGACATCAATCTTGATTTATCATATAAATCAAATGCACGTTTGTATTTTTTAGGAATGTTTTACAATACCTTTGTTCCAGGTGGAATTGGTGGCGATGCATACAAAGTTTATGTGTTGAATAAAAACTATAAAATCAGTCTAAAAGAAATTTCGCAGGCGGTTTTTCTTGACAAAATTATTGGACTTTGCGCAATGTTGTTAATCATCATTTTTCTAATATTTTTCTCAAATTTGACAGATTACCCTTGGATACAATATGGTTCTTTAATCTTTTCATTGGTTGGTTTTGTAGCTGTTCCATTTATTTTAGGAATCATTTTCCCTATTCATAAAAGAACTTTTTACAACTCGATGATTTATTCGATTGTATTACAATTGATACAAGTTGGTATGTTGTATTTTGTTTTGGAAGGATTGAATATTCATCCAGACAATTTCAGTATATATTTATTGATCTTTTTAGTATCAGGAATTTTATCGATTATCTCATTTAGTGGATTTGGAATAAGAGAAGCAGTGTTTATGTATGCTGCACATCGATTCAATTTTGATGAAACTTTAGCAACAAGTGCGGCATTTATTTTCTCTATCATCACCATTTCGATCTCATTTATCGGAATCATTTACCTGTTTAAAGGGGTTAAAATTGAAGAGAAAAAGAAAAAGACGAATATTTCTTTTTAAAATCTAAAAAATTATTTCTTTGAAATGAAAAGAGTTAACTCCTAACATTAAATTTTATTTAATTTTTTTCATTTTAACTATTTGGATTATTCAAAAACAGCCCTATATTTGCAATCCAATTACGAAGGTCTCTTAGCTCAGTTGGTTCAGAGCACCTGCCTTACAAGCAGGGGGTCACTGGTTCGAATCCAGTAGGGACCACATAAAGACAATAGAAAGTCTTTTAAATAAAATTCTAAATAAGGTCTCTTAGCTCAGTTGGTTCAGAGCACCTGCCTTACAAGCAGGGGGTCACTGGTTCGAATCCAGTAGGGACCACATAAAGACAATAGAAAGTCTTTTAAATAAAATTCTAAATAAGGTCTCTTAGCTCAGTTGGTTCAGAGCACCTGCCTTACAAGCAGGGGGTCACTGGTTCGAATCCAGTAGGGACCACAACAGAACTTCTTTCAAGAAATTGAAAGGAGTTTTTTTTGTTTTAACTATTCAAGTAGCACATCTTATTTTACGGTAAATGCTAAATTTTGAAACTCGTACTGTAAAGCTTATAACTCTCAGGAAAGGATAAAACAACTCTGTGTAATCAACCGAGATTAATGTTATACGTTTTAAGTTGTATGTTTTACGAAATTAGAAGTTCGGAAGTATGTAAATCCTTGTCAAGGTTTGAAACCTTGACAAGGATATTTTTAAAACGTTTTTATCCTTCGACAAGCTCTGGATGACATATTATAGAAGTTAAAATTCTATCTCTAATAAAAAAACTGATAAAATAACCAAATGTAAATCAATGTTTACCTTTGGTAGTATTGTGAATATACAGTTATCTATATTATTACCGATACTAAGTTTATTTTAGCTCATTCATCATCAACTTAATATCTTTTTCCAAGGCAGTAAAAAAAATAATATCGCTATTGAAGAAACTGTCAATTGAAATAGATTATGTTTAGCTTCTTCTTTTTTTATTAGAATATTACGTTCATTATCATAATAAAGTTTTATTTTTTCGCCGAGGTTTAATTCCGCACAAGCATTTCTTCCATATTTCACCTTATAAATTAATTGTTTATAAGAAACATACACACTACTTGACCCTTTAGATCCACTACAAGACTTTTCAACAATTGTAGTGGTAACAACTTTATTCTGAGTAGCAATTCTAATGTTTCTGTTATAGAAATACAGACAAATAGATAATGCTATAATACATCCAAAAAGGGCATATATCTGTCTAATGAAATAATAATCATTTTGAAGTTTCATAATTTATTTATCTTTATCTACGATTACTGATTCTAAAAAAAACCTCACTAATTAATTAGCGAGGCTTTTATCTTTTTAAAATCTTAATCTTACACCATTTTCGGTTGTAAAGGCTTTTTTACGGAAAAGAAACAAAGTAAGTCCTCCAATAAAAATAGCCGAATCTGCGATATTAAATACAGGCTGAAAGAACTTATAATGTTGCCCGCCTATAATTGGAATCCAAGAAGGCCAATCGAACTCCACAATTGGGAAATAAAGCATATCTACGACACAGCCTGTAAACCAACCAGAATAACCAGCAAAGTTTGCTTGTGCGACACCTTGATATCCTACCCAATCCTGAAACATTTCATTGTAAGTAGTTCCTTTATCGAAAATAACGCCATAAAAAATTCCATCAAGTACATTCCCTATTGCACCTGCCAAAACAAGCGCAATCGGAATGATAAAGAAGTTATTATTTAGTTTTTTCGACCATGCATTAATATAGTAGATAATCATTCCGATTAAAGCTATTCGTAAAAGTGATAAAACTATTTTTCCTGTTTCTCCTCCGAAATGCATTCCATATGCCATTCCAGGATTTTCTACAAATGCTATTTTAAACCAACCCAAAACATCTACGTCTTCACCTAAAAAAAAGTGTGTTTTTACGTAAAATTTTGAAATTTGGTCAATGATTAAAACCAAAATGGTAATGAGTACTACTTTTTTCAAAATACTTGATTAACGTTGCATATTTTTAGCTTCGATGCTTAATGTTGCATGCGGAACTAATTTCAAACGATCTTTATTAATTAATTTTCCTGTTACACGGCAAATACCGTATGTTTTGTTCGAAATACGTAACAATGCATTTTTCAAATCACGGATAAATTTATCTTGTCGTGCTGCTAATTGTGCATTTTGTTCTTTCGACATGGTTTCAGAACCTTCTTCAAACGCCTTGAACGTTGGAGACGTATCGTCAGTACCATTGTTACTATCGTTCGTGTAAGCTTCTTTCAATAATTCGTAATCTTTTATCGCTTGATCTAATTTGTCTTGAATTATTGCTCTAAATTCTTCCAACTCTGCATCAGAGTACCTTACTTTTTCATCTGTTGTTGCCATACGCTTACAGTTTTGTAATCGCAATTTGCGTCATCAATCCATTAATTTCAACCTCTGCCCCATTTGCAACTTGATCCTGTAAAACAAGATCTTCGGCTAATGTCTCAGAACAAATGTAATCTTTGTTTTGCTCGACTGCATTTACGATTGATTCATCATTTTTTAAGTTAAGTATAATTTTGTCGGTTACTTCTAGTCCGGTTTCTTTACGTAGATTCTGAATTCTATTTACCAATTCACGTGCAACACCTTCATTAATTAACTCTTCAGTCAATTGTAAATCAAGTGCTACTGTCAATGTAGAATTAGAAGCTACAGTCCATCCTGGGATGTCTTTTGTAGCGATTTCAAAATCTTCTAAATCTAAAGTTAATGTTTTGTTGTCAATTAACAAATCTATTTTACCTGATTGCTCTAATTTAACAATTTCTTCATTCGTCAATTCTGCTGTAGCAGCCGAAATAGCCTTCATTTCTTTTCCATATTTCGGACCTAAAGTCTTGAAATTAGGTTTAATAGATTTCACTAAAAGACTTGATGCTTCTTCGTTTGTTAAAAGTTGAATTTCTTTAACGTTAACTTCTTGTTTCAATAATTCTGATACAGCTTCCAAATTAGCTTTCATCGTATCATTCAATACAGGAATCATTACTTTTTGTAATGGTTGACGTACTTTGTTATCACTCAATTTACGAAGTGATAAAATCATACTTGTCGCCGTTTGTGCTAAATGCGTTTGTTCTTCTAATTCTGCTTTAATTAAAGATTCCTCTACAACTGGGAAATCAGCTAAATGAACAGATTCTGCTGTATTTTTACCTGTAGCTGCGTTCAAATCTTTGTACAAACGATCCATGAAGAATGGTGCGATTGGCGAACCTAAAATTGAAACCGTTTCTAAAACTTTGTACAATGTTTGGTAAGCTGCAATTTTATCTTTCGAATAATCACCTCTCCAGAAACGTCTTCTTGATAGACGAACGTGCCAGTTTGATAAATTATCTATCACAAATTCTTGAATTGCACGAGCTGCTTTTGTTGGTTCATAATCTGTTAAAAATGCATCAACTTTTTTCGTTAATGTATTCAATTCAGAAATAATCCATTGATCTAATTCAGCTCTTTCATTTACAGGAATTTCTTCTTCTTCAAATGTAAATCCGTCTACATTCGCGTATAATGCGAAGAATGAATAGGTATTATATAATGTTCCGAAGAATTTACGACGAACTTCGTCAACTCCAGCAATATCAAATTTTAAGTTTTCCCAAGGTTGCGCATTTGCAATCATGTACCAACGTGTTGCATCAGGACCATAAGTTGCCAATGTATCGAATGGATCGACAGCATTCCCCAAACGTTTTGACATTTTTTGACCATTTTTGTCTAATACCAATCCGTTTGACATTACATTTTTATATGCTTTCGAATCAAAAACTAATGTTCCAATTGCATGCAATGTATAGAACCATCCACGTGTTTGATCGACACCTTCTGCAATAAAATCAGCTGGATACATTGTTCCATTATCAATCAATTCTTTATTTTCGAATGGATAGTGAACTTGCGCATAAGGCATTGCTCCAGAATCAAACCAAACGTCAATCAAATCCGCTTCGCGTTTCATTGGTTTTCCTGATGCAGAAACTAATGTAATTTCATCTACTACATTTTTGTGTAAGTCGATTAAATCATAGTTTTCTTCTGTCATATTTCCAACTTCGAAATTTTGGAAAGGATTAGAAGTCATTACACCTACCGCAACAGATTTTTCAATTTCAGCAACTAATTCTTCAACAGAACCAATTACAGTTACTTCATCTCCTTCTTCAGTTCTCCAAATTGGTAATGGAATTCCCCAATAACGAGAACGAGATAAGTTCCAATCATTCGCATTTTCTAACCAGTTTCCGAAACGTCCTTCTCCAGTCGCTTTAGGTTTCCAATTGATTTCTTTGTTCAATTCAACCATACGATCTTTTACATCCGTTACCTTGATAAACCAAGAATCTAATGGATAATATAAAATCGGTTTGTCTGTTCTCCAACAATGTGGATAACTGTGTTTATATTTCTCTACTTTGAAGGCTTTGTTTTGCTCTTTCAATAAAATCGCGATTTCGACATCAACCGATTTTTCAGGAGCAGTTCCATCATCGTAATATTCATTTTTCACATATTTACCTCCGTAACCTTCTGGTAAATCAGTCACAAAACGACCTTGTAAATCGACCAAAGGAACAGCATTTCCATGCGTATCTAATACCAACATTGGAGGAACGCCAGCATCTTTTGCAACACGCGCATCATCCGCACCAAAAGTAGGCGCAGTATGTACGATACCTGTACCATCTTCTGTTGTTACGAAATCTCCAGGAATTACTTGGAAAGCATTCTCTGCATTTTCGTAAGGCAACACCCAAGGTAATAATTGTTCATAACGAGTTCCAACTAAATCAGCACCTTTGTATTCTCCTACAATTCTGTATGGAATTGTCTTATTTCCTGCCGCATAAACTTTGAAATCTTCTTCTGTTTCTGCTAAGAAATATGGTTTACCGAATTGTTTAGAAACCAATGGTTTTCCTAAAATTACGCGAATTGGTTCGAATGTATATTGATTGAATGTTTCAACTACAACATAATCGATATTTGGACCAACTGTTAACGCTGTATTTGATGGCAACGTCCAAGGTGTTGTTGTCCAAGCTAAGAAATACACATCTCCATCAAAATTATTGAATAAATCTGTAGAATCTTTCTTTACTTTAAATTGAGCAACAATCGTTGTATCCGTAACATCTTGATAAGTTCCTGGTTGATTTAACTCGTGCGAAGATAAACCTGTACCAGCTTTCGGAGAATATGGTTGAATTGTATAACCTTTGTACAATAAATCTTTGTTATAAATTTGTTTCAACAACCACCAAACAGACTCCATATATTTTGGTTTATACGTGATATATGGATCTTCCATATCTACCCAATAACCCATTTTTTCAGTCAAATCATTCCACAAATCAGTGTAACGCATTACTGTACGTTTACAAGCTTCGTTATATTCTTCAATTGAAATTTCAGTTCCAATATCTTCTTTGGTAATTCCTAATTCTTTCTCAGTTCCCAACTCTACTGGTAAACCGTGCGTATCCCAACCCGCTTTACGGAAAACTTGTTTTCCTTTCAAAGTTTGGTAACGACAAAATATATCTTTGATAGAACGTGCTAAAACGTGGTGAATCCCTGGCTTTCCGTTTGCAGAAGGAGGACCTTCATAGAACACAAAAGATGGATTTCCATCACGCGTAGAAATACTTTTTTCGAAAACATTATTTTGTTTCCATTCTTCTAACGTTTCTTTTGAGACTTGTACCAAGTCTAAGTGCTTATATTCTCTAAACTTTTTTGCCATCGAATTCTTTCTTATTTCTTCTAAATCAAGGAGTGCGAATATAAGAAATTTTTACATATTTTTATTGTTATAGAAACGAAAATCATATTAATAATTGCTTAAATTTATACCAATATTATAGATTTAACAATTCTTGAATAAAAATCAGATGATTTCAGATTTAATTCAGGATTAAACAAATAATTAACAACAATTTTTAAAGATATTTTTTCGATGAAAAAAGGCTTCAAATATTACTCAATTCTATTTCTAATTTTGCTTTTTGCAAGTTGTTCCAAAAACGAAGATTATACGGTTTTGATTCCTACAGATGTAGATTTTGTTGCGTTGATAAATCCAAAATCAATTGCAGAAAAAGGTAATTTTCAGAAATTAGAACAATATAAAATTTATCAATTAGCCGAAGGCGAACTTAAAAATCAAGATCCAACTTTTGATCAATTATTAAATGATATCAAAAACAATCCGACTTCAGCAGGCATAGATATTATCAGCCCTATTTACATTTTTGGACAAAAAATTAATGAAAAAAATATGGTTGCGTTGATTACAAATATGCGTGACAAAGATCAATTTGAAAAACATTTATCAACCATTTACAAAGGTTTATACAAAAAAGATATTTCGTTTGAAAAGAAAGATGGTTTTACAACAATTTCTGGATTCAATAAACCGTTTATAGCTTGGAACAAATCTCAATTTTTATTGATTGTTTCTGAATTTGGAGTTGGAGAAAAAGCGATTCAAGATTATTTCGCGAAAATTATCAACGACAAACATTCGCTTGCGAAAGAAAATAACAGCTTTGGAGATTTTGTTAAAAACTCGCAGGATATCAACATTTGGTACACTGGAAATTTCTTGAAAAACTTCTCGAAACATGAAAGTTCTGAAAAGAAAAACCTTGATTTCACAAAAAGTTCTTGGGTCAATTTTATTTCATTTACTTCGGACGGAATTAGTTTTACACAGAAATTTCATCCAGATGCGATTACAAAAGTTAAATTACAAAAACATCCGATGTGGAAATCAAAAATCAATACTGATTTTTTCAAGTATTTTCCTGCGCAAAGTTACATGAACATTGGACTT
Source organism: Empedobacter sp. GD03865 (assembly GCF_029840775.1). Lineage (NCBI taxonomy): Bacteria > Pseudomonadati > Bacteroidota > Flavobacteriia > Flavobacteriales > Weeksellaceae > Empedobacter > Empedobacter sp. GD03865. The sequence goes on along the minus strand of NZ_JAOCDF010000004.1, from coordinate 41,340 downwards.
GGAATTTATCCTGCCAACACGCGTTATGTGTTCGAAAATCAGAATTTCTTGACTACTTTTTTAGAACAATATGAAATTGATTTGAACAAATTAGAACAAAGTTTTGAAGGCGAAGCTTTGTTTAGTGTATATGATTTTGAGATCGGAAAAGCATTTAATCCAAATGACTTTTTTGGGAAGAAAGAAGCTTTTATCAAGCAAGTTGTTTATCCTCAATTTGTTTTGGGAGGAAAAATGAAAAACGATCTTTTCTTCAACGAATTTATTAAATCTCATCAAGAAAATATTCAGAAAATTGGACCTTATTACATGTTACCAATTTCGACAAATATGAAGATTTATATGACATACAAAAACAATTTGATGTACATCACAAATAATCAATCGATTATGAATCAATATTTGAACAAAATGGTAAGTTCTTCAAATTTTGTCACAACAGGATACGCTACAAACGCTTCAAATCCAATGTTTGGTTACGTGAATCTAAATTTTGATCAATATCCAAAAGAAGTTCAAAATTATATTTATCAACAAATTCCGTTCGGAAACACGAAAGAAATGCAAACGGTTTTATCTTATTTTGATCACATCGATTACCGCGTTTCGAATGAATACACAAAAACAGGAAAAATACATATGAAAAAGACGGATAAAAATAGTTTGGAAGTGATTTTCTTACTTTTGGACCAAGCTTATTCACTATTTTTCAATCAAGCTGCACAACAAAATGGAAATTAAAATCAGTCAACTTGTTCCGCATCCTTTGAAAGAATTTGGGTTCGAACAATCTGAAATTTGGAAAAATACATACACTTTTTCAAGCGGAAATATTTATCAAATCGTTGCACATTCTGGTGTTGGAAAATCGACGTTGATTAATATTTTGTACGGTGATAGAAAAGATTATGACGGAGAAGTTTTGTTTGATGGACAAAATATTAAGAATTATTCTTTGAATGATTGGACAAAAATTAGACGCGAAAAAATTGCGTATGTTTTTCAAGGTTTGCATTTGTTTGAAGAATTAACTTTGATGGAAAATATCCAATTAAAAAATGTATTAACACAACATCAATCCGAAAATCAAATTATTGAATGGATTGAAAAAGTTGGTTTAAAAAGTCATTTACATCAAAAAGCGATTCATCTTTCTTATGGTCAACGTCAACGAATTGCTGTGATTCGCGCACTTTGTCAACCATTTGATTTTCTACTTTTGGACGAACCTTTTAGTCATTTAGATGAAATAAATCAACAACTTCTGATTGATTTAGTTACCAAAGAAGCTGCAAAAAATAACGCTGGAATCATCTTTACAAGCTTACACGAAATTCACGATAAACGCCTTGCAAATGTCATTCAACTCTAAAAATTTAATTGAAAAATTGGTTCGTAAAAACCTAAGTTTCTTGCGAATTACAACCTTTTGTTTTTTCTCTATTATCGGATTTTTCATCTTGATTTTGGCTGGAACAATTTATTTGGATTATGCCAAAAATTTTGGAGAAGATAGTTCAGTTTGGAAAGCAAATTATGTGGTCTTAAACAAAAAAATATCGTCTTTACAAACGTTGACTGGTGAAAAACCAAGTTTTAGTGAAGATGAAATTAATGATTTGAAATCGCAAAATTTTGTAGCAAAAGTCGGAACATTCAAAAGCAGTCAATTTCCTGTGAAATTACAAGTTGGTGGAGTTGCTGGAATTCGTGGTTTTTCGACTGATTTATTTTTCGAATCTGTTCCAGAAGATTTCATTGATGTAAAAGAGTCAGATTGGAAATGGCAAGAAGGACAAGATTTTATTCCGATTATTATTCCGAAAAGTTATTTGAATTTGTACAATTTCGGTTTTGCAACAAGTCAAGGTTTACCACAAGTTTCGGAAGGATTATTTACTAAAATTCCTTTTCAATTGATTTTAGGAAAAGGAGAAAATCAGAAAGTATATCAAGCAAGAATTGTCGATTTTACAACAAAAATTAATACGATTTTAGTTCCTGAAAACTTTTTGGAATGGGCAAATCAAACTTATGCACCTCAAAAAAATACAGAACCTTCACGAATTGTTGTTGAAACGAAATCTCAAGGAGATGAAAATGCTTCGACTTATTTTGAGCAACAAAATTATGATATCAACAAAGATGAATTGAAAAATAATGAATTGACGTATTATCTGAAATTAGCTTTTTCGTTGGTTTTATTTATTGGCTTAATCATTGTTTTTGCAGCGATTTGGTTGATGATTATCAATTTTCAATTGATGATTGAAAAGAATAAACACAAAATGAAAGATTTATTTTTGATTGGATATAACATCAATCAATTGGCTCGTCCGTATCTTAAATTTTCGATTATTTTTATGTTATTCAGTTATATTATTTCTATTCCGTTAGTTTATTTTGTTTTAGATATCATCAAAGAAAAAGTCGGGAAATTTATGGCAACAGAAAGTTCTCACGTTTGGGAAGTGATCGGTTTTGGATTAATCATCGTGATCATTTTATTCATCATTAATAAAATAATTTTGACACAATCAATTAAAAAAATTGCGTTGAAAGATTAATGCTAAATTTTATAAAAACATAAAAAAGGATTCTGAAAAACTCAGAATCCTTTTTATTTATACTTAAATATTCTCGATTAGAACGAATATCCAACTCCTATAGAAAACGAATGATTTTTTACATCTCCAACTTCTACATTGTTATTGTTTTTATTATCTCCTATTTTAGTTAATCCCATATAATATCTCGCTCCAACATTGATATTGTCTGTTACATTATATCCCAAACCAAAGTTAACACCGAAATCAAAATCTTTTACATTATCTTTAATGTCAGTTTTTTCTTCCGTATTGTACACCGTGTTGTTTACATAAGTACTAACTTGCGTTTTATTACTCGCATATACATTGTATCCAAATTGAGGTCCAGCCTCTATATTAAAGCGACTTCCAGCAGGATAAAATTGAAGCATTACTGGAACTTGAATATAATCTAAAGTCGTTTTGTTTTTACTTTTTACAGTTGTATTTCCTACTTCCATTACTTCATCTTTGTACTTTCCTCCCATTCTTGTAAAATTTACCTCTGGTTGAACAGCAAATTGATCAGTAATTGGAAAATGTCCATAAACACCTGCACTAAAACCAACTTTATAATCATTGTCCTTTACATCATCTCCATTAAAAGAAGACATATTAACACTCGATTTTATACCAAATTGTGACGATGTTGTTTTTTCTTGTGCGCTCAAACTTACAACTCCTAACATTGCAGCAGCAATAAAAAATATTTTTTTCATCTTTTAAATTTTATAGTTCTAATTATGATGTATGCATAATTTCAAGTCTTGTGCCAAATAATGTTAAAAAAGAGTACTACAAATATTAATTAACTCATATTAAATATATTAATCATTTAATTTTAACATTCATAAAAGCATATTAATAAAAAAAAGCTACATCTTTCGATATAGCTTTTATAAATTATACGTTATTTTCTATTAGAATTTATAAGCAAAACCAACAGATACTGCATTATATTTCCAATCTACAGTGTTATTATTTTCTGGACCAGCAGAAATTCCTTTATACCCTGCATATAAATCCCATGTTGAAGCAGAATAGCCAATTTTAGGCTGCCAAAATAAACCTCCTTCATAACCGTCAGTTGTAGCGAAAGCATAACCTAAATCAGCACCTACAAATAAATTATTTCCAAACTCGTATTTAGCTGTTGCTGCTAATGGAATAAATCCAACATCATCTTTTTCAGCTACAACTACATTATTAATTTTATACTCTTTTCCAATAAAATGATCATAACCTACTTTAGCACCTAATTTAAAGTTATTTGCAATAGGATGTAAATAAGCTAAATCTACTCCGATATTAAATGAAGATACATCTGCTGTCTCTCCTACTGGAATACCTACGTGAACTGTACCTTCTACTCCTGTTGTTTGCGCTGAAACTCCAACCATACCTGCTACTGCGAAAGTAGCTGTTAATAATACTTTTTTCATTTTTATAATGTTTTAAAATATTTACAATTTTGTTAAACTTATTTGCATAATTTCAATTTATGTGCCAAAGTTAAAAACCAAATAATGATAAAAAATACTAAAATTAACAATAACCTAATATTCAGAACTTTATTTCACAAAAAAAGCTCCAAAATAATTTTTGGAGCTTTTCTGTGTTTATTGATTTGACTTATTGTCCGACCATTTTGTATAAAATATTCTGTTGTTGTTTCGCATAATTGGTATCAATTTCTGCAGCTACACCAATCATTTCGTCTAAATAATTAAACTGATTCATGATTTTTGCTTGATCAGCTGCGTCAACTTTTCCATCTGCCACTACTTCTTTATATAAGGTTTCGAATTTCTTTAAAACAGGATTATAAGCAGATTCAAAAACTTTCAATGCTTTGTCTTTATCACCTCTTTCTCCTAATGCAGAAGCTTCGTTGTAGATTGACATCATCAAATCATTTTTAGCTGCTGCTAAATCTGAACCAATTGAATATCCTTTTCCTGAAGGTAACGACTCGAAAAAAGCAATTTTTGCATTAGCTTCTTTACGAACATGCGCAAACAATTCTTGTGCTTTTTTATCCTCACCAGCTTTCAAATAAATTCCAGCAATTCTACTCACTCCATAACCAATATCGTATTTCGCTAAAGCAGGAATTTCTAACATTACTTTATCTAAAACTGCAATTGCTTCTTTTTTGCGTCCTGCATTCAATAAATCATCTGCTAAACGTACCGCAGTATTTCTATAAGAAGATGTGTAGTTACGTTCTGTCAAACTAAATGAAGCATCAGGATTATTATATCCAGACCATTTATATGAATTAAATGTTCTTAATAACATATCATTATCAGAAGCTCCAATAATTCCTCCTTTACCAAAAGGTGTATAAATTGGAACTAATTTATAACTCATTCCAGCATTCAATAAATAATCATTCATATAGAATGTATTTTCTGGATCAGAAATTCCTCCTCCACTAAAGTAAATAGGACGATCCCAATTGTATTTCGCCATCATTGACAACAATAGTAAATTGTTTTTGAACAAACTTGACGCTTTGATATTAATTGTGATTGAATCAACCATTTTATCCGCATCTTTTGCACTTACAATTCCGTATTTTAGCGCATTTGCTTTATTTACTGGAACTACAATTTTAGAAACAGGTAAATAATTTGCTTGTCCAATTGAATAACCAAAATAATCTGCTAAAGCTTGTTTTTCTGGAGATTTATTATTTAAAATAAAATCCATCGCTTCTTTAGCGGTCATACTGTCTGTCGTTAAATATTTTTGTAAAGGTTTTAAACTTTTATAAACTGACATCACTTGATTTGGATCAATTTCAGGATCAGATAAATATTGAGCAACTTGTTCAATTGGCATTTGACTTAACGTTTCTAATGTTTGATTAGATCCTGGTTTGATGAAACTATTCAATTGATCAAAAATATTTTTAATAGAACCTCCAACAACAAAAATTTGATCGTTAGTTCCAGATTGATAATCTTTCGGTTTCAAATCACTTGGAAGAGGCGCTGCATTGTACGTTCTACGTAACAATTGTTCTAAATTCCATGGAGAAGCAGCCAACGTTAAATTCGCAATTTTTACATCATCACGGAAATTTTCGGTTTCTTGTAATCCCCAAAGTGGATAAGTATCATTGTCTCCATAGACAAAAAGAATAGCGTTTTTATCGAGCGGATTCAGATAATTGTAAGCTAAAGAATAAGCTACAGAACGCTCTGAACGATCGTGATCATCCCAGTTTTGAGCTCCCATTAAAATTGGAATACCAGCTAAAATAACTGTCGTTCCAATTGCTAAAGATGGTTTCAATTCTTGCTTCATCAATTTCTGAAGTAATAAATAAACTCCTTGTACACCCAATCCTGCCCAAATCGCAAATGCATAGAAACAACTTACCAATGCATAATCACGTTCACGAGGCTCGAAAGGTTTTACAGATGTGTAAAAGATGATTCCGACACTTGTTAAAATAAACAATGACAACAATGACCACCAGTTAACAAAATTTCTGTTTAATTGTGTAAATAACCCGATTAAACCTAAGAATAATGGTAACATGAAATATACATTTGTTCCATCATTTCTATATTCATCTGGTAATTTTGATTGATCTCCTAAACGTGGATTATCAATAAATGGAATTCCTGAAATCCAATTACCTTTTGTAATCTCAAAATTACCTTCTAAATCATTTTGACGACCAGAGAAATTCCACATAAAGTAACGAATAAACATATAGTTGATTTGGTAATCAATAAAGTAATTAAATTGTTCACCAAATGTAGGTGGTTCGATATCTAAAATCTCACCATATTTCTTAAGTTCTGCAACTTTTAATTGTCTGTTTTGACGTTTCTCAACCAATTGCGCGTACATTTGTTGCGCTTCTTTATCACCCGCATATTGTGCATTCAAAGAGAATTTTGGAAAAGCATAAACTGCCGCATAATTCTCCATCACACCTGGGTCTGGACTGAACATTTTAGGGAAAAACTTCACATATTTATCTTCATATGTATAATCTAAACGATCCGAAACTTTCAAATATTTTCCTGTACGTTTATCCTTGATATATTCAGAACTACGAACTGTACTTTCTGGCGCTCCATTAGTATCACGCTTAATTCCGTCACTTGCAATATGAGCCGTAAAAACTGGTCCGTACATCACAGGCCAAGAACCATATTGTTCACGATTAAAATAATCTAAAACACCCAAAGCTGTATCAGGATCATTCAAATTCATGTGAGGATTTGCGTTTGCACGAATCGGAATAACTAACCAACATGAGAAACCAATCAACATAAAAATCACACACCACGAAATTGTATTCAATAATGCTGAACCATATTTCTGAGTTAATTTAATCGCAAAATAGAAGACTGCGATTAAAATAATAGCGGCGATAATTGTCCCAGAATTGAAAGGCATTCCCAAATTATTGACTACAAAAATCTCTGTTCTACCAAAGAAAGTCATTACAACTGGAAAAATTATTTTGAATACAAAAGCTAAAATAATCAATGTAATAACATTTGCGATTAAAAAACTTTTGATTGTAAATCTATATTTTCGAGCATAGTATACAAAACAAACTGCTGGAATTGCTAACATTGCCATTAAGTGAACACCAACCGATAAACCAATCACCAACGAAATAATTACCAACCATTTGTTTCCTCTAGGTGTATCAGCGACTTGATCCCATCTTGTAATCAGCCAAAATAATAACGCTGTGAAGAAAGATGCCATTGCATAAACTTCTCCTTCTACCGCAGAAAACCAGAATGTGTCACTAAACATAAAAATTGCAGCTCCAACTAATCCACTTCCTAATGTTATAATTTTTTGAGAAGCATTTAGTTCAATCGCATCAACATTCATAGGATCTTGTGTTTTTGCAAACATTTTTCGAGCAAAATATGTAATTGTCCAAAACAAAAACATAATTGTTCCTGCGCTATATAAGGCAGATGTACTGTTGATTAATATGGCATATTTGCTTCCGTCACCAAAAGCTAAACCAGACCAAACTGCTCCCATTATTTGGAACAAAGCTGCTCCTGGTGCATGCGTAACTCCTAATTTTGCTGATGACACAATGTACTCACCACAATCCCACAAACTCAGGTAACGTTCCATCGACGCCAAATACAATATTGTCGCTATCAAGAACATCGCAACACCCAAGATGTTGTTCCACTTTTTGAAATTTATATCCATTTTGTTTTAATAAACTATCTTGCGAAAATAAGATAAAAAATTGATATAGCTTAGGATTGAAATGATTAAATTCTGATTAGAATCTCATCTAAACAATATAGATTTATCGAATATTTTTAAAATTAATTTTAAATTTTCTAATCGATTCATTTACATATTAACAAAACATCAAATCCTTCAAAATTAAGATACATTTTCTCAAATAGTTTTGATTCTAAACTTTTTTCATCTAAATTTGCAATGCAAAAAGCAATGCCTTTAACAGACAAAATTCTACAAACGGGCTTCACTTTTGACGATGTGTTATTAGTGCCTGCCTACTCAGAGATATTACCGAACCAAGTATCTCTACAAACAAGATTCACAGACAATATAACCCTTAACATTCCGATAGTTTCTGCTGCAATGGATACTGTATCCGAAGCAAGATTAGCGATTGCATTAGCGCGTGAAGGAGGTTTATCTTTCGTTCACAAAAATATGTCGATCGAAGAACAAGCGAATGAAATTGATATGGTAAAACGTTCGGAAAACGGAATGATTTCTGATCCAATTACTTTATCTCGTCATCACAAATTGCAAGACGCAGTAAACTTAATGGAGAAATATAAAATCTCTGGTTTACCAGTTGTTGAAGAGGATAGAACATTGGTTGGGATTATTACAAATCGTGATATTCGTTACCAAGAAAACTTCGATCAATTGGTAGAAGACGTAATGACAAAAGAAAATATTGTGACTTCTGATATTGATACTGACCTTAAGAAAGCAAAAGAAATTCTTTCTCGTTACCGTATCGAAAAATTACCAATCGTTGATGAAAACAATAAATTAATTGGATTAATCACAATTAAAGATATTGACAACTTAACAGAATTCCCTAACGCATGTAAAGATACAAAAGGTCGCTTACGTGTTGGTGCAGGTGTTGGAGTTGGTGCAGATACATTAGAACGCGTTCAAGCTTTAGTAAACAAAGGTGTTGATATCGTAGCGTTAGATTCTGCTCACGGACATTCAGCTGGAGTTATTAGTAAAGTTGCTGAAGTTAGAAATGCTTTCCCAGAATTAGATATTGTTGGAGGAAATATTGTAACTGCAGAAGCTGCAAAAGCTTTGATTGATGCTGGAGCAAATGCTTTAAAAGTTGGTGTTGGACCAGGGTCTATCTGTACAACTCGTGTTGTAGCTGGTGTTGGTGTACCTCAGCTTTCTGCTATTCATGATGTACATTCTTATGCTAAAACAAGAAACGTTTCGATTATTGGAGATGGTGGAATCAAATTATCAGGTGATATTGTAAAAGCAGTTGCTGCTGGTGCAAACTTGGTGATGTTAGGAAGTTTATTTGCTGGAACAGATGAAGCGCCAGGAGAAGAAATTATTTTCCAAGGTCGTAAATTCAAAGCATATCAAGGAATGGGTTCTTTAGCTGCAATGAAACGTGGTTCTAAAGATCGTTATTTCCAAGCTGATGCGAAAAAATTAGTTCCAGAAGGAATCGAAGGTCGTGTTCCTCACAAAGGTTCTATTGCAGAAGTTGTTTATCAATTATGTGGTGGATTACGTGCTGGAATGGGATACTGCGGAACTCCAACAATTCAAGATTTAATTGAAAACGGAAAATTTGTACGTATCACAGGTGCTGGTTTACACGAATCTCACCCACATGATGTTGTGATTACAAAAGAAGCTCCTAATTATTCGAATTAAGAATTATCAATATATTAAACAAAATAGCAAGCCAATTGGCTTGCTATTTTGTTTAATATTCATCTTAAAGCTTGTTCATAAAATCAACAAGTTTAATTTTATCTTTCTCTAAACTTAGATTCAAATTATTCTTATTTACAAAATCTACTAATTCAGGACTATTTTGAATTTTATTTAATTGTTTTTCATTTGTAGGAAACTCATAAAACTTATCTTCTTTATATCTAATCAAATATAAATCACTATCATTTACTAATGAAAATTTTGTATTTGCTTTATTGGCATTATTTTTAAATTCTCCATGAGTTATTATCTTTTTATTTCTTTTATACAAAGAAAATTTATCTTTATCATATACCAAAACTTCTAAATAACCTTCAATTTTACCATTTTTAGTAGGATATTTAAGAAATTGATATTGAGTTAACGGAAAATAAATCATCAACTCAGGAACTTTGGTTAAATTAAAAATTTTACCTTCTTTTTCAAATTCCATCTCATCTGAATAAGCATTATATCTCAATTTAGAAAAGTCAAGATTAAACCCTTTAATCTCTATGTCTTCAAAATTTGGATTAAAATATTGGCTTCCTTCGTATTGTTCTATGACTTCACCTTTATTTCTTAAAGCAATTTCATTTTGAATATTACTCATTTGATAAGACATCTTTTCAGTTAAAACTCTATCGACTCCATCTGATAAAACGAGTGGTTGTTGAGCTTGTAGATTATTAATAAAACATATTACAAACAACCAAAATAAATTTCTTTTAAGTTTCATAAATCATATTTATACTAAGTTACAATCTTTTTTTTAAAATAAAAAAAATGGAAACCAATGGTTTCCATTTTTTTTATTTACTTTTTTTAAAAAATAATCTTATCGTGTCATCCACCATAACTTTCCATTAATAGGATCTTTACCTCCATAAGCTGAAACTGCAGCATTCCAGTTAGCTGAATTAAGTGTTTGTTCACCTAGAGGATAAGCAATTCTAGAAGGAAGATCTGTCATTCCAGCAACTAAAGGCGTGAATACATAAGGAGTTCCATCTATTTCATAACCTGTTTGACCAGGCAATAATAAAATTGATCCATTAGGATATCCAGTACGTCTATACTCTACCCAAGCAGTTTGAGGTTGCATATATAAAGCAATATACTTTTGCGTAATTACATGCTCTTTACTAGCAGCAGGTAACTTAGCTACATAAGCATCAATTTTAGCTTGATCAACACCCCATTTTTCCATAGAAGCTTTTACACCATTTACATAGTTTGTTTGATTCCATCCATTTGCTTCTGATAATAAGAATTCAACTTCAGAATATTCCATCAATACCTCTGAATAATCAGCAGAGAAAATAGTTTTAGAAAATGGAGAAATTTTCGAAACTTGATTATTAGATGCTAAACGATCTGATGGTAAACCATAAGGAATACCTTGATACTTAGTAATATCATCAGTTTCAACATAATTACCAGCTCCTGCATTTGCTTTAGAAGTTCCTAATGGTGCAGCAAATTTTTGTAAACGCGGGTCTATTCCATAAGTTCCTGATTGACCTTTTAATAATCTTATTAATTGATTATTAACATAAAAGTCATTTCTATTTCTTACAAAAAATTCATACCAAAATGGAGATCCTTCTACAGCAGAAGTACCATAGTGTTGTAATGCATTGTCATCATTAGATGTAAATACTCCTTTTGCAATTGCATCAGTTATTTCTGCTTTTGCGTCAGGATATACATCTTTAATTTGGTTAGCAATTCTTAAACGTAATGAGTTTGCGAATTTTTTCCATTTAGATGCATCTCCGAAATAAATTTGATCTCCAATTTTATTTTCAGGACTTGTAAATACATTCTTTTCAGTAATATCCAATTGCGCTTCAGCTTCTTTTAATTCTTGTAATAAGTTTTTGAAGATTTCTTCTTGCTTAACATATTTAGGCTGAGCATATGTATCAATCTGTAAAGCTTGAAAATCAGGATTTTTAGCTCCACTTAATGACCAATAAGGTACATCACCGAAATAATTTGTCAAATCCAAGAATTCGTAAGCCATCATAATACGTGCTACAGCAATCTGTGTATCAACATCTCCGTAAGCAGCTTGTTGTGGTCCTAAAACAGGATCTGTACAAATACTTATTACCTTTTTTAAGTTAGATAAAGATCGATAACTTGCGTTCCATGCTTGATCTCCTGTTGTCGTACGATAAGCGTATTTATCCTCTTCTGTATAGTTTCTCTGTGCTGAATATTGTACCCAAGGCAATAACATACGTCCAGACACCCATCCATCTCTCATCTCATCTACAAATATTTTTGTAGCAATAGGAAAGATTGTATATGTAGGCGCATTTTCGGGTGCATTAGGACTAATATTCATTTCTTCAAATCCATTATCGCAAGAAGATAATAAAGCACTTCCTAGTAATGCTGATAATATAATTGTTTTATTGATTCTCATAATAATTTAATTTTTAGAATTGTAACTTAAGATTCATACCATAAGTTCTTGTAGATGGTAAAGACCCTCCTTCAATACCTTGTATATTTCCAGAACCATAAGAAGCCATTTCAGGATCAAATCCTTTTTTATCTAATCCCCATGTAGCTAAGTTTCTACCAAATGCAGATACAGTAACGTTAGCAAAAGGCCCTGCCCATTTTTTAGGGAAAGTATACGATAAAGTTACTTCACGTAATTTGATGTAGTCTGCATCAAAAACATTTTGGCTATCTACACCATTATAATATGCTTTATAATAATCGTAAGCAGAAACTTCAGTTGTGTTTTTAACATATGATTTTGTTCCTTCATCCCACATTACACCATCTGCAACAACTCCATTCTCACGAACTCCATTAGCCGCGGTTTCTTCTAACATTCCAGAGTACATACCCCACATATGAGAAGTAGAGAAGAAATTACCTCCTTTTTGAATGTCAATTAAAGCTGATAAAGCAACACCTTTGTATGTAAATGTATTTCTAATACCCATGTTATAATCAGGAATAATTGATCCTAAATTCTTAACTTCAGATTTTTCATAGAATCCATTTGCATCTACTACTTTATTACCTTGATCATCATAAACAAAGTCTGTACCTCTTAACTGTCCATACTGTTGACCAGATAAAGCCCAAAGTTGAACACTAAATGGAGCATTAGTTAAGTTGTATGAATCCATTTCATCAGAAACTTTACCTACTTTATTGTTGTTCTTCGCAAAGTTCCAAGTTACTCTCCACTCAAAATCTTGATTTCTTAATGGAACGATATTTACTAATGCTTCTACACCTTCGTTAGTCATTTCTCCAGCATTTAACCATTTGTATCCATATCCTGTTGACCATGAATGTTGAACCGGCACTAATAAATCTGTACGTTTTTCGTTGTAATAAGTCACATCAAAACCGAAACGATTATTAAACATAGATGCTTCTAAACCAACTTCCCATGTATCTTTAATCTCAGGTTTTAATAACGGATTCATCTTAGTATTTGACTGAATAAATGTAGGCGTTCCATTAAAGTTTATACTTGAACCTAATACATCCCCTGTTTGATATGGAGTTAAATCAGATGAAACTTGCGAAACACCTGCTCTTACTTTACCAAAATTTAACCAACTTGGTTTAAATACTTCAGAGAATACAAAACTCCCTGTGACAGATGGATAAAAATAACTATTATTTATTATAGGTAATGAAGAAAACCAGTCATTACGGCCCGTTGCCTCTAAGAATAACATATTCTTATATCCCAAAGAGATCATACCATATATAGAGTTCACTTCTGAAGTTTCTCTAAAACTCGATGTTGTTGGATTATCTAAACTATTTCCAATAAAATAATAATTAGGAACAACTAATCCACCATTTGTAGAAGATGATAATCTACTTTGTGTTTTGTGTCTTCTGTTCACCCCTGCAAATGCATTTAATGAAAAATCCCCCCATTTTTTATCAAAATGTAAGCGTCCTTCGTAGTTCATCTCTGTAAATTTATAATAAGCTTCAGAGTATTTAGACATTGCTTGAGAACCTACAGCTACACGTTCAGAAATTTGCATATCATATGTGTCTCCCATTACATTTGCAATTGCATATAATCCTGGAGCTATATCATATTTAAATTCCACATTTCCGTAGAAACGATCTCTTTTATCTTTTGATGTATTTTCATTCACTACCCAGTATGGATTATCAGAATAAGCTGGTGTACCATCATCCCAAGAAGTTCTATTCCAAGAACGTTGGTTACCATTCGCTAATTTATAATCTTTAAGTTGATTATAATCCAATTGTCTTTGCCCCCATTGGAACATTTTTTGAGCTACTGAGTTATCTCCATATCCAACCTCTGGTCTATTGAAACCGTCAGTTCTAGTATAAGTTAAATTAGTTGTTACAGTAAATACATCACTAAATTTATTTGATAAGTTAATACTTGCTGTCGTTTTCTTTAAACTAGAATTTGGAACGATACCTGTTTGGTTAACATTAGATAACGAAACTCTTAAATTAGTAGCCTCATAAGATTTTGTAAACGATACACTATTCGTATATGCGACTCCTGTATTAAAAAATGACTTTACATCATTTTTAGCAGCTTGCCAAGGCGTTGTTTTCATGTAATCGCTAGCAAATTCAGGATCAAAAGCATACCATTGTAAAACTTCTTGATTGTTAAATCTTGGTCCCCAAGATTCATCTGTAGCATAATCTACAACTTGATAATCTTTACCTCCTATGTTAACTGTTTCAAATTCACTTGAACCTCCACCTCCATATAAACTTTGTAATTTTGGAATTTGGTTAATAGACTCAAAAGCAACACCTGTATTTACAGTAATTTCTTCTCTACCTTTTTTACCAGATTTTGTTTTGATCATAATTACCCCATTCACAGCACGAGAACCGTATAAAGCTGATGCAGGTCCTCCTTTTAAAACGTTTATAGACTCTACATCATCTGGGTTAATATCAAACGCTCCATCACCATAATCACGACCTCCGCCACCACGCTGAGTATTTGTATCATTAACATTATTATTAGCTAATGGAATACCATCAATAACTATTAAAGGTCTATTTTCTCCTGTAATAGATCCAATACCTCTTAACGTAATACGTGTAGAACCTCCTAAAGATGAAGGTGCAGTAATTTGTGCTCCAGCAACATTACCAGATAATGATTGTAAAGCATTACTACCTCTACCTGCTTGAATAACATCACCTTTCACTTCTTGAGAAGCATATCCTAAAGATCTTTTATCACGTGTAATACCTAATGCGGTTACAACCGCTCCTTCTAATTCTACTGTTTCAGAAGGTTTTAAAGAAACTTTGTAATCTGTTCCTGCACCAACTGCGAAACTCTGAGTTGGTAACCCCATCGCTTCCACTGTTACTAAATCTCCTTGCTTAGCCTCAATACTAAACATTCCATTTTCGTCAGTATAAGCTTCCTTTCCTGAAGTTGTCTTCACTACAGCATCAGCAACTGGAAAACCATCTGGATCTGTTACAGTTCCTGTAACTGTCTTTTCTTGTGCATATAAAGAAGCTCCTAAAAGAAGTCCTCCTAATACAAACAAGTTTTTTAAATTTCTCCTCATCTGTTAAAACATTTTTAAAACTTTCATAAACTTAAGATTTCTCTAACATTTACAAAAATTTTTATGCTAAATTTTGATAACTTTGTTAAAAATATAAAAAATTGTACAAAGTTTTATCAAATCACGAATATGAAATAGGTTGCGATGAAGCAGGAAGAGGATGTTTAAGTGGTCCTGTTGTAGCAGCAGCAGTTATTTTAGGAAGAGATTTTGAAAATGATATTATTAATGATTCAAAACAATTATCTGAAAAGAAAAGAAATTCGTTGAGAACATTTATAGAAGAAAATGCTAAATATTGGGCAATTGGAATTGTTTGGCCAAATGAAATTGACGAAATAAATATCTTAAACGCTAGTTTTTTGGCTATGCATCGAGCTATTGATCAATTAGATTGTCCGAAAGATTTGATTGTTGTTGATGGAAATCGTTTTAATAAATACCATGATGTCCCACACGAATGTATTATAAAAGGTGATTCAAAATATATGAATATTGCGGCAGCATCTATTTTAGCAAAAACGTATCGGGATGAATATATGGAAAAAATCCATGAAGAATTTCCAATGTACGATTGGAAAAAAAACAAAGGTTACCCGACAAAAGCTCATCGTTTAGCTATAAAAGAATTTGGAGCTACTCCTTATCATAGGATGACATTTAAGTTATTACCAGATCAATTAAGTTTAGATTTATAGAAAATAAAAACGAGAGCATTATATAAATGTTCTCGTTTTATATATATAATATAACGTTATTCTAAATCCTCACAACATCTGGAACTAATATCTCATATTTCCCTCCGTTTCGCATGACATCACGAACAATACTTGAACTGATGTAAGCTTTACCAGAAGATGTTAATAAAAAGATTGTTTCGATATTATGATTTGTAATTGCTCGGTTTGTGTGCGCAATCGCTTTCTCAAATTCGAAATCGGCTGGATTACGAAGTCCACGTAAAATAAATTGTGCATTTACTTTATCACAAAAATCTACAGTCAGACCTTTGTAAGCCATTACTTCTACATTTTCGAATTTCGCAACCGAATCTTCAATAAACTTAATTCTTTGCTCCAAAGAAAACATATAATTCTTCGATGAATTTGTTCCAATAGCAACAATAATCTTGTCAAATAAAGGAACTGCACGCTCTATAATATCTAAATGCCCTAAAGTAATTGGATCAAAAGATCCAGGAAAAACGGCTATTCTATCCATGCTGAAGGTCTATTTAAAGCAAATTCTATTTCACTATCCATCAAATCCTCTAATGCAATTCCTGAATGAGCAGCTTGCTGAGGAAAAATACTTGCAGGAGAAAAACCTGGTAACGTATTCATTTCAATAAAATGCGGTTCTCCATTTACAATAATATATTCTGAACGAGAAAATCCAGACATATTAATACATTTATATGCTTTAGCAGCAATTTCTCTTACTCTTGCTTCAACTTCTGGCGTTAAACGAGCTGGAGTAATTTCGTCAGATAAACCGTTATATTTTGCATCATAATCAAAAAATTCTGTGTGCGAAACAATTTCCGTAATTCCCAACACCATTGTTTCTCCTTTGTAATTTAAAACTCCGACCGAAACCTCTGTTCCATCTAAGAAAGATTCAATCAAAACTTCTTTATCTTCAAGAAAAGCTTTTTGCATTGCAGCTTCAAATTCATCTTCTTTATGAACTTTTGAAATTCCTAAACTTGATCCTGAACGATTTGGTTTCACAAAACAAGGTAAACCAACTTGATCGATAATTTCTTTTGCAGAATATTGATCTCCTTGATTAAGATAAATTGATTTCGCGTGTGGAATTCCATATTTACTCAATACTGCGATACAATCTTTTTTATTAAATGTTAAGGCAGATTGATAAAAAGGGCATCCATTGTATGGTAAACCAATCATTTCAAAATACGCTTGCAAATAACCATCTTCGCCTGGCGTACCATGAATTGTATTAAAAACGACATCAAACGTAATTTTTTCTCCATTTTTTTCAAATGAAAAATCACCTTTATTGATTGGATATTTTTCGCCTTCAATTTCGGCAAACCAACCTTCTTTTAAGATTCGAACCCTTGTTCTGTCGTACTTTTCTGGATTTAGACTTGAGTAAATTAACTCGCAACTTTTCAACGAAATCACGCTTTCATCCGTATATCCACCTGCTACAACTGCTACTCTTAACATGTTTAATTTAAAATTTATTCAAATATAGAACTTTGACATCAATCATAAATATTATTTTTAAACTATATTTGTGCGACAATTTATCATTTCAATGAAAGGAGTAAAATCAATCATTCAAGTTTTGCTGAATGTAGCTATTGTAATAGCGCTATCATTTGGGCTTTACCATTTTATTTTTAACATTTGGTTAGATTCGTATACAAATCACAATGAATTTGTTGAAGTTCCGGATTTATCTAAAATGAATATTACTGATGCTACAGCTAAGTTAGAAGAACTTGGTTTGACATATGAAGTAGATAGTTCTCGTTTTGATCCAAATACGAAACCTTTTGCTATTATGGATTTTTATCCTGCAGCAGAATCGCGTGTAAAAGAAGGTCGTCGTATCTTTATTAAGTCAAATCCGAAAACATATCGTCCAGTTGAATTACCAGATTTAGTTGGAAAATCAAAACGTTTAGCCTTTACACAATTAGAAATTTCTGGTCTTAAAATTGGAAAAATAATTTACGAACCAGATTTAGCAAAAGATGCAGTTCTTAAAATATTATACAACGGAAAAATTGTAAAAGCAGGAGAACAATTACCTCGTTTTGCGACAGTTGATTTGGTATTAGGACGCGGAATGTTATCTGGTGTTAGAATGCCTAATTTGGTTAATTTAACATTGACAGAAGCTAAAAAATCAATCAAAGATAATTTCTTCGAGATTGGTCAAATCAAATTTATTGGAGCTTCTCATGACACAATCAACGCAAGAGTTGTTTATCAATTCCCATTTGCTACGGATACTTACGATCAAGGTCAACCAATTGATATTTGGTTATCAACAGAACCTCGCGATAAAATTAGAACGCAGTTAAAAGAATTGGATGTTCAGTACAAAAACTTTGGCGAAGATACAATTAGCGGTTCTCAATATAGAGATATTATAACACAAAAAGCTGAACAGCAGATCAAAGATATGCAACAACAGCAACAACAAAATAATCCGACAACAGAACAGCCAAAGCCTACAGAAGCGCCTAAAGCTCCAGAAGAGATTATTATAGAATAGAAAGAGAATAAATGACAGAAGATTTAGAAGATTTCTTACAAGAGGAAAACGACAATAAATTATACGAGCATTTTTCAATAACGGTTGACAAAGGTCAATCGTTATTGCGTATAGACAAGTTCTTAATGGTTAGAATTGAGAACGCGACAAGAAATAAAATTCAACAAGCAGCTGATAACGGAAACATTTTAGTGAACAATGAATCTGTAAAATCGAATTACAAAGTAAAGCCTGGAGATTTTATTCAGATTATGTTAGAAACTCCTCCACGTGAGAATGAAGTTATAGCAGAAGATATTCCGATCAAAATTATTTACGAAGATGATCAAGTTGTCGTAATTGATAAAGAACCTGGAATGGTTGTACACCCTGGACATGGAAATTATACAGGAACTTTGGTAAATGCCTTAAAGTTTCATTTTGATAATTTACCATCAATGTCAGATCAGATGGAACGTCCTGGTTTGGTACACCGTATCGATAAAGACACAAGCGGACTTTTGGTTATTGCGAAGACAGAAGTTGCGATGACAAGTTTAGCAGAACAATTTGCAGCTCACACAACAGACCGTTTATACAATGCTTTGGTTTGGGGAGTTTTGGCAGAACAAGAAGGAACAATTACAGGACATATTGGTCGACACTTAAAAGATCGTATGCAAATGGCAGTTTTTCCTGATGGAGATCAAGGTAAACATGCTGTGACACATTATAAAGTAATGGAGAATTTTTCTTATGTTACATTGGTCGAATGTAAATTAGAAACTGGTCGTACACATCAAATTCGTGCGCATTTCAAACATTTGGGTCATCCATTATTCAATGATGCTCGTTATGGTGGAGATCGCATTTTGAAAGGAACAACATTCAACAAATACAAACAGTTTGTTGACAATTGTTTCGCTGCTTGTCCTCGCCAAGCTTTACACGCACGCACATTAGGATTTGATCATCCTACAACAGGAGAACGTATGTATTTCGAATCCCCGATGCCTGCTGATATGATAGATATTTTAGAACGTTGGAGAAATTATTCGGCAAACTCTGTTCATGCAACAGAACCTGAGGAAAAAATTGATCGCAACGCAAAAGAAATGGAATAGATTTATTTTTAATTATAAAGCACTTCTACGGAAGTGCTTATCTATTTCTATATAAAAACTTACACGATTTTAATCAATGAATTTTTCAGAATTAAATATAATTGAACCAATTTTAAAAGCAATTGATGAGGCTGGATATACAGAACCAACCGAAATTCAAGAGCAATCTATTCCTTTAGTTTTAGAAGGAAATGATATTATTGGTTGTGCACAAACAGGAACAGGAAAAACAGCATCTTTCGCAATTCCTATTCTACAAAACTTAACAAATTCTCCGAGTAAAGGAAGAAAAATTAGAACATTAATTTTAACGCCAACACGTGAATTAGCCATTCAAATCAACGAAAGTTTTAAATTATATGGTAAAAATTTACCATTAAAACATTTAGCGATTTTTGGAGGTGTTAATCAAAATCCACAAATTGGAGCCATCAAAAATGGTGTTGATATTTTAATTGCAACGCCTGGTCGTTTGTTGGATTTGATTGGACAAGGACATTTAAAAATTAATCAAATAGAGATTTTTGTTTTAGATGAAGCCGATCGTATGTTGGATATGGGATTTGTTCATGAAATCAAAAAGATTTTAGAAATCATTCCAAAAGAAAGACAATCACTTTTCTTCTCGGCAACGATGCCAAAAAACATTCGAAAATTTTCTCATTCAGTTCTTCGTCGTCCAAAAGAAGTCAGCGTGGCACCTGTTTCTTCGACTGCCGAAACAGTTGAGCAATTTGTTTATCATGTAGACAAAGACATGAAAGTAAAACTTTTGGTTAGCATTTTAAACGAGCATCCAGAAGATCGTACCTTGATTTTTACACGTACAAAACACGGCGCAAATCGTTTGGTAAGCCACTTGGAAAAAGCAGGAATCCCTGCTGCGGCAATTCATGGTGATAAATCTCAAAATGCAAGACAACGTGCTTTAAATGATTTCAAAGAAGAAAAATTAAAAGTATTAATTGCCACTGATATTGCTGCTCGTGGAATCGATATTGATCAATTACCTTATGTGATCAATTACGAATTACCGAATGTTCCTGAAACATATGTACACCGAATCGGACGTACTGGTCGTGCGGGACGCGAAGGAAAAGCAATTTCTTTATGTGCTGCTGACGAAAGAGGTGATTTGGCAAATATTGAGAAATTGATTGGTAATTATGTGACGGTGATTAAAACACCAAAAGAGTTTTATAAATTACCTGACGCAAATAGTAACAATAATAATTTCAAGAAAAATAATACAGGTTTTAAACCCAAAAAAGATACGAAACCAAAGAATCCTCATCGAGGAAGAAGAAAATAAAGCAAAAAAAATCACTTCGAGACGAAGTGATTTTTTTATATTTTCATAGTTGAGTTAAAATTATTTCTCTTCAGCATATTTATCTACAATCATGCTCAATGCGCCATCAGTTGTAATATTACACGCCGTTCCAAAACTATCCTGCAATGCGAAAATAGTCAAGATCAAAGCTACTCCAGCTTCATCAAACCCTAAAACATTTGAAATTAATCCTAACGAAGCGACAACTGTTCCACCTGGAACTCCTGGTGCACCAACTGCAAAAACGCCTAAAAGCAAAACAAAAGTTACCATTGTTCCTAAATCAGGAATATGACCATACAATACTTGCGAAACCGTCATCACAAAGAAAACTTCTGTCAAAACCGAACCACATAAATGTGTATTCGAGAAAAATGGAATCGTAAAATTAGCAATCGTTGGTTTGATTACTTTACTATCGTCAACTGCTTTCACAGCAATACCCAAAGATGCAGCAGAAGACATTGTTCCAACAGCCGTTAAATAGACAGGAGGATAATGTTTTAGTAGTTTGAATGGATTTGTTTTATGATAAAACCCTGCGATTGTATACATTAATGTCATCCAAATAAAATGACCAATAATAACGATTAAAATTACTTTCAAGAAAACTGGTAATTGTTTTTCAATAGAACCTTCATAACTCAAAATTGCAAAATTTGCAGCAATGAAAAAAGGTAAAATTGGAATCAAAACTTTATTTACCAAAAGAATTACAATGTCTTTAAATTGATCAAAAATATTTTCTAATTCCTTCGCTTTTGTAATCAAAATTCCCATTCCTAGCATCAACGAAATAACCAACGCTGTCATCACCGAAAAAATTGGCGGAATATCTAATTGAAATAAAATTTTTGGAACTTCTCGCAACGAATCCACCGAAGTTGGAATGGATAAATTTGGAATGATTTGATAACCCGCAATCATCGAAAACAACCCCGCTCCTATCGAAGATAAATAGGCAATTAACAATGAAAAACCTACGATTTTAGCTGAACCTTCGCTTAATTTCGTAATTGAAGAAACAATAAAACCGATTATAATTAACGGAACCAAAAAGAAGATTAATTGTCCTGTAAAATATTTTAAGGATAAAACAATTTGAATTGTATTTTCGTTCAGATAATTTCCTAAAACCAAACCGGCAATCACACCCAAAAGCAATCGAAATAATGTATTGCTCGCAATCTTTTTTAACATTTGACACAAAATTTGCGACAAATATAAACTCTATTAATTTAATAGACTAAATATATTTTAGGAAATATTTTAAATCTTTGAAATTATATGAATTAAAAAAAGTTCAAAATAAAAAGAACATTGTCACTCTGAGCCTGTCGAAGAGTCTTTTCTATTTTTTGATAATAAAGGTAAATCTTCAAATCTATTATTAATTAAAGCTTCTTTTTTAGCTCTACTCCAACCTTTCAATTTCTTCTCAAAAATTATTGCATAGTTTACGTCTAAAAATTCTTGATTAAAAACTAGTTCAACTGGTCTTCTCGAAAAAGTATAACTCATAGAATCTATTCCATCGTTATGCTCATTAATTCTTTTTTGGAGATTATTTGTCACCCCTACATAATACGAATTGTCAGAACATTTTATAATGTAGACATAATATATTTTTCTCATAAACAAAGCTTTATTCTTCGACAGGCTCAGAATGACCGCAGTATTATTTTATAATCTTTTCATATCACTCTGGTTTGCCCAAGAGTCATTATTTTAACACTCCTCTCTCACAAACTGAATTGCTAAATTCAGCGCATTATTGGAAACAATTTTAATGAATTCTTCTCGATCTAAATAGGGATAAAAATATTTTTTATTCAATGTTGAATGACCATTTGTAACAGAAATCCAAACCGTTCCAACTTCTTTTCCATCTTCGCCTTTGTTTGGACCAGCGACACCAGTTGTAGAAATACTAATATCCGTTTTTAATTGATTTCGAACACCTTTTGCCATTTGTTCAGCAATCTGTTCCGAAACTACTGTAAATTCATCAATGTCAGATTGATTCACATTTAGCAAATTTACTTTTACAGAAGTGTTGTACGAAACAATTGTTCCAAAATAATAAGTAGAACTTCCCGAAACAGACGTGATCAAACTTGCTATATTTCCTCCAGTACAACTTTCGGCAGTCGAAATTGTCAATCCTTTTTCTTTTAAAATATCACCCAAAATTTGCTGCGCATTTCCTGAATTTTCAGAAACTAGAAATTCTCCTGCAATTAATTTGAATTGATTGATTTGATGCTGAATTTCATTTTGTAAAAATTCTTTATCTGTTCCAAACGCTGAAAATCGTAAATCAATAGAAGTTCGGTTTGGTAAATATGCCAAATGAATAAATTCGGGCAAATTATTCTCCCAATTTTCAACCAAGAGAGCCAAGTCACTTTCTGGAATTCCACTGACCAAAATATCACGATGAACAATAGTTTCTGATTGAAATTGGTTTTGTAATCTCGGAATAATTTCGTCACGCATCAAACCTTTCATTTCAAAAGGAACGCCTGGTAAATTGATGATAATTTTATCATTAATTGTAGTCCAAAGACATGGTGCTGTTCCATATTTGTTCTGAATAAATATAGACTTTTCTGGAATTAACGCTTGATCTTGATTCAAACTATTTAACTCTTTTACGTAACCTCTGGCAACAAATAATTGAACAATATTTTCTAAAATTTTAGGTTCTTGAACCAATTCACAATTTAAAAATTGACACAAAGCTGCTTTGGTTTTATCATCTTTTGTCGGTCCTAAACCTCCTGTTACAATTACAATATCTGATTTTGATATGCCACGTTGAAATCCTTCAATTATATGTTGCAATTCATCTTTTACAGAAATAATTTCTTCCACTTCAATCCCAATCGTATTCAATTGTTTGGCGATAAATGCAGAATTAGTATCTACAATTTGACCAATTAATATCTCGTCACCAATTGTGAGTAATGTCGCTTTAATTTTCATACATAAAAAAACTTGCTTAAAGTTAAGCAAGTTTGATTTCATTATTTATATGATTTTATTTTCTATCTACACCTTGATTATGTAATTCGCGCTGTTTTTGATTATCCTCTTCAATCATTCTCATAAATTCTGAATAGGATACCTTTTGTAACTTATTATTTATTGTAAAAATTGGTGCTTTTTTTAATTCTTTTTTCTTTGTCGCATTCCACGAAATCATCACTTCTACATCATCTTTCGTGTATTTATAATGCAATTCTAAAATCAAACCTTTTGTACCATAATATTTATCTGGCGAATACGAATAAGGAATTGAAGGCGCATACCAAGCAATAACTTCAACATCTTTGTATTTCCCGATTGCTTCTTTGGTTTCGATTCCAAGAATAGTTTTACTTTTTCCGGTGTCATTAAAATTTACATAATTCAGCGAATCATAAATGATCATTTTCTTTACAAACAAATCTGTTTCATTGTAAAAAACTTTCTCTTTGTAATCAAAAATTGGTTTTTCTCCTATATCTGGACTAATTCCCATTGAACCTCCTTGTGCTTGTTGAGAATTATCTATTTTTTGAATATTCACTGATTGACTTTGAGTTTTATTATAGGAAAATTGATAATTAATCGAAGGAATATTTTTAGACATTTCTAAAACTTCGTCTCTTTGTTTTTGATCTGGATAATATTGCTTCATCTCTTCTAAAGCTTTATCCGTAAAATGAATTTGAGGTTTTACTTCAAAATCTATTTCATAAAATTGTGCTTGTACAAAACTTGAAATGAGAATGATTAGTATTAATAGTTTTTTCATGTTAATTATTTTTTATCAACTCCTTCGCTATTGTTTCTCAATTCATTCATTTTTTTATTAGCTTCATCATAAATTGCATCAGTTTGATTTGCTTTTACCTCAATTCCTTTTTTAGGCACACTTATTTTAGGCGATTTTTTAGATTCTTTTTTAGCAATTGCTAACCAAGAATTGATCATTTCCGAATTATCAAAATTTAATTTATAGTGTAACTCTAAAATAAAACCTTTTGAAGTCGTATAAATATCAGGTGTATATAAATATGGAATATCTTTTGTGTACCAAACAATTATATCTATATCGTTTAATTTCCCTGTAGCTTCATAAGCTTTAAAACCAATAATATCCTTTGTTTTTCCTGTATCAGTAATATTAATCGGTATTAAATTATCTTTAACTAAATAATTTTTACCATAAACGTCTATTTCGTATGAGAATTGATTCAATTTATAATCATTTACAACAATCCCTCCCATATTCATTGGTACTTTAGAAATCATAGATTCATTATCTTGATTATTATTTATACGACGAATATATTCCGATTTACTTAACGATTCATTGTAAATAAACTTAAATGTTTCCTTTGGTGGATTTTGATTCATCTCAATCATTTTCTTGATTTGCAGCTTATCACCGCCAACTGCTTCTTCAAACCATTTTAATCCTTCTTCATTGTAATGCGTTTGAACTTGTGTTTCGTAAGTAATTTCATAAAACTGCGCTTGCGCAAAACTTGAAATAATAATGATGATAATTAGTGTTAAGAAGTTTTTCATAATTGTAATTTATATTTTAAAAATAAAAAAAAAAAGTTACAAATCATTGCAACTCTTCTAAATATTAAATTTAAATTATTTTTATAAAATATGTTTCTCAGCGTGGTAAGAAGAACGAACCAATGGGCCAGATTCTACATGACGGAATCCTAATCCACGTGCGAAATCTTCGTATTTTTTGAATTGTTCTGGCGTGATAAACTCTTTCAAAGGCAAATGTTTTTTCGTTGGTTGTAAATATTGACCAATTGTAATGACATCTACATTTGCATCAGCAACTTCCTGAATTGTTTCGAAAACTTCGTCTTCAAACTCACCCAAACCAAGCATAATTCCTGTCTTTGTACGACGTTGACCTGCTTCTTTTGCATAACGTAAAACTTCTAACGAACGATCATATTTTGCTTGTATACGAACTTCGCGCGTTAAACGACGAACCGTTTCCATATTATGAGAAAGCACTTCTGGAGCAGCTTCTACAATACGATTGATGTGTTTTTCGATTCCTTGAAAATCTGGAATCAATGTTTCCATCGTTGTTCCTGGGCTAATTCTACGAACAGCATGTATTGTTTCTGCCCAAATAATCGATCCCATATCTTTTAAATCATCACGGTCAACAGAAGTTAAAACCGCATGTTTTATTTGCATTAATTTGATAGAACGTGCAACTTTTTCTGGTTCTGCCCAATCCACTTGCTCTGGACGACCAGTTTTCACACCACAAAAACCGCATGAACGCGTACACACATTTCCCAAAATCATAAATGTTGCAGTTCCTTCACCCCAACATTCGCCCATATTAGGACAACTTCCACTTTGGCAAATTGTGTTCAATTTATATTTATCAACTAAACCTCTTAATTCACGATGTTTTTTCCCTGTAGGCAATTTTACACGCAACCATTCAGGTTTTTTTACTCTTCCATCTGGTAATAGCTCAACACTCATATATTACTTTTCTGATTGGCTAATTTACAATTTATTTTTCTAAAATAAATTCAATTGTTGCGATTCTAATTCTAACAAAAATTGTTTGCGTTTCTTTCCGCCTGCATATCCAGTTAACGAACCATCCGAACCAATTACACGATGACAAGGTACTATGATTGCAATTTTGTTTTTCCCGTTCGCATTTGCAACTGCTCGTATCGCTAATAAATCTCCAACAGCTATCGATTGATCTTTGTATGATCTTGTTTCTCCAAACGGAATTTTGATTAATTCGTTCCAAACTTTTTTCTGGAAATCTGTTCCAATCAAATCAAGCGGAATGGTAAATTCTTTTAAATTTCCTTTAAAATAATTGTTCAATTCAGTTTCTAAACGATTCAAAATTTCATCTTCTTTTTCTAAAATATCACCCAAGTTTTCTATTTCTTTGAGTTGTTTTTCGGTCGATTTTCCATCAAAAAACTCTAACATACAAAGTCCTTTTTCCGACTTTATTGCAAGCATTTCTCCAAGAGGTGTTTGTATTTTTTTTGAGTGAAACATTTTATAAAATTTTAGTTGAAAGTTAGAAAAATATAGTCGTAATTTGGTATCAAATTTGTTGTTAAAAATATCATAAAATTAATTTATGAAAAAATCTATATTCGCGAGTATTTTCGCATCCTTCATTATATTCTCTTGCCAATCAAAAGGTGTTCAACAAGAACAAAAAAACAATAGTATTGATAATGCTATTCCTGCTATTGTAGCTATGGCAGAACATAATTCTAAAAACTCTTTGAATTGGGCTGGAAAATATGAAGGAACTTTACCTTGCGCCGATTGCGAGGGAATAAAATATATTGTTGAATTGAAAAAAGATGGTAACTTTTTTATTGAACAAGAATATTTAGGAAAAGAAACGGTTTACCAAGACGAAGGATTTTATAAATGGGATGCTTCTGGAAATGTTTTACATTTAAATTCGAATGTAAGTCCATTAGTGTTGAAAGTTGAAGAAAATAGATTGAAAGTTTTGGATCAACAAGGAAAAGAAATTACAGGAAATTTGAAAGATAAATACATCTTGAAAAAGACTAAATAATAAAAAATAAAAGGCAATCTCGATTACGGATTGCCTTCTATTTTTGAAATTATTTTAGTTCAATAAATGATCTTTTGTTAATTTTTCAAAAACTTTAATTACACCAATTACTTGAATTTCTTCTTGTAAATATTCTTCAAAAGTAAAATAGTTGTAAGCTTCAATTTCGTTTGTTGGTTTTATTTCTTCGTTCAAATCGTACAAAAAACAATCTTGTTCCATCAAAAGATCCTGTTCTCCATATGCTTCAGCTGTAATATGACAATAAAAATTGAGCTCATCTTTTACCAAATCCAAACTCAATTCTTCTTTTATTTCTCTTACCAAAGCTGTTTCAGAATTTTCACCTTTATCAATTTTTCCACCTGGTAAATACCACGCTTTTTTATTTTTACTAAATGTCAAAAGCAGTTTATTATTTTTAATAACTAATAAACCCGCTGTTGGTAATTGAATCATCTTTTATTTTTCTAAACTTTTTTGCCATTCCCAAGCAGTACGCATACTTTCTGACAATTTTGTTTCAGGTTTCCACCCTAATTCTTTTTCTGCTAAAGAGTTATTTGCATAAGCTTCGATAATATCTCCTGCGCGACGCTCTTTGATTTCGTATTTCAATTTCAAATCATTGGCATCTTCAAATGCGTGAACAACTTCTAAAACCGTAGATCCTGTTCCCGTTCCAAGATTAAAGAATTCTAGCTTTGCTTTATTTTTATTTTCGATCAAACGAGTTACCGCTTTTACGTGTGCATCAGCCAAATCATTTACATTAATATAATCACGAATTGCCGTTCCGTCACGCGTTGGATAATCATCTCCCCAAACCGATAATGCTTCTCTGATTCCAGCTGCAGTTTGTGTAACATAAGGAATTAGATTATTTGGAATTCCTTTTGGTAATTCTCCAATTTTAGCAGTTGGATGCGCACCTACTGGATTGAAATAACGTAAACAAATCACATTTTTATCAAAGGCTGCTGAGAAATCTTCTAAAATTTCCTCTCCCATTTGTTTCGTTTTTCCATAAGGAGATTCAGGTTTTTTCAGTGGAGTTTGCTCGTCAATAGGCATTTTATCCGCTTGTCCGTAAACTGTACAAGACGAACTAAAAATAATATTATCTGTATCAAAATCTTTCATTGCATCCAAAAGATTAATTAAACCTAAAAGATTATTTCGATAATACATCAACGGTTTTTCAACAGATTCTCCAACTGCTTTATGCGCTGCGAAGTTGATAATTCCATCTATTTTATTTGTTTTGAAAAATTCGTTTACTTTTTCTTGATCTTTTAAATCAATCTCGAAATAAGTTGGTTTTGTTCCAGTAATAGAAGTAATTTTGTCCAACACGCCAATTTCTGTGTTCGACAAGTCGTCTATAATCACAACTTCATAACCTGCATTTTGTAAAGCAACAACTGTGTGCGAACCAATGTAACCCAAACCTCCAGTTACTAATATTTTACTCATTTTTAATATTTAGTTTTTATAGTGAAATCAAATTTAGGAAAATAAAAAAGCTTCTGAAACTAATCAGAAGCTTTTTCGTATTATTTTTAGGATAAATTATTTTCCAAAAAATTCGCGAACAGCAGAAGTGATGTAAGCCAATTGCTCCTCATCTAACTCTGTGTGCATTGGTAAAGACATTACTTCTTCTACCAATTTGTTTGTATTTGGAAAATCTGCATCATTATAATGCCCGTTATCATACGCTTTTTGTTTGCGTAATGGAACAGGATAATAAATCATCGCAGGAATTTCTTTTTCAGTCAAGAAAGCTTGTAATTCATTACGTTTACCATTTGTTACACGTAACGTATATTGATGGAATACGTGAGTTGTGTCTTCTCCTTTTACAGGCGTTAATAATGCATCAATATCTTTAAAAGCTTCTGTATAATAAGCCGCAGCTTTGTTACGAGCAGCGTTATAATCATTTAAGAAAGGTAATTTACGACGTAAAACTGCTGCTTGAACAGAATCCAAACGAGAGTTAACACCAACTTCATCGTGGTAGTAACGTTTGTACATTCCGTGATTTACAATTCCACGTAAACGATGTGCAATATCATCATCATTTGTAAAAATTGCACCACCATCACCATAACAACCTAAGTTTTTTGAAGGAAAGAAAGATGTACAACCAATGTGACCAATTGTTCCAGCTTTTCGACCTTTGTAATCCGCTCCAATAGCTTGTGCAGTATCTTCTACAACATATAAGTTATGTTCTTTTGCAATTGCCATAATCTCGTCCATATTCGCACATTGACCAAATAAATGAACTGGAATAATTGCTTTTGTTTTTGGCGTGATTGCCGCTTTTAATTTTTCTGTATCAATTGTAAAAGTATCATAATCAACGTCAACTAATATTGAATTTAATTTCAATAAATCAATAACTTCAACAGTTGCAGCAAATGTAAAATCAGCAGTAATTACCTCATCACCTGGTTCTAAACCTAAAGCCATCAAAGCAATTTGCAACGCATCAGTTCCGTTTCCACAAGGAATTACGTGTTTTACATTTAAGTAATTTTGCAATTCAGTTTCGAATTGTTTTACTTCTGGTCCATTAATAAAAGCAGCCGAATCCAAAACATTCAAAATTGCTGCATCAACGTCTCCTTTTATTTTTTGATATTGACTTTGTAAGTCAACCATTTGTATTTTTTTCATAACTTAATGAATCTTTCAAAATCTACAACTTTAAAAAGTCGTTATTATTACAACAAATGTACAAAAAAAGCTCATTCTAAATTTTTAACTTTGCAACATTGTGCAAGGATTTTATAACACATCAATTAAGGCGTACGGAATGGCGCTAAAATTGGCTTCGAATTTTAACGAAAAAGCAAAACTTTGGGTAGATGGAAGAAAAAATTGGGAAGAAAAAATAGCTTCTAAAATTTCAGAAACCGATAAAGTTTTGTGGGTACATTGTTCATCTTTAGGCGAATTTGAACAAGGTAGACCAGTGATCGAAGCATTGAAAGAAAACTATCCAACACATAAAATTGCTGTTTCATTTTTCTCGCCTTCTGGTTATGAAATTAGAAAGAATTATCAAGGCGCAGATGTTATTTTTTATTTGCCTTTGGACACAAAATCAAATGCAGAAAAGTTAATAAAAGTGCTTCATCCAGAAATTTTGATTTTGGTGAAATACGAATATTGGTTCAATTTGATTATCGAATTACATCAGCAAAACATTCCTACAATAGTGGTTTCGTCAATCTTTAGAGAGAGTCAAAATTTTTTCAAAAAAGACGGAAATAATTGGTTTGCGAAAAAATTAAGTTTGATAAATCATTTCTTTGTTCAAAATCAAAAATCAAAAGATTTACTGGATTCAATCAATATCACACAAAATACAATTGCAGGCGATACGCGATTTGATCGTGTCAAACAGATCATTCATCAAGATAATGAATTGGATTTTATGAATGATTTTAAACAAAATTCGAAATTAATTGTTGTTGGAAGTTCTTGGCCAAAAGATGAAGAATTATTTGTGAATTTAATCAACCAAAAATTAAATAATGATTGGAAAATTGTTTTTGCACCACATAATTTGAATGATGCTGAAATCAATTCTTTTCAGAATAAAATCAACCAAAAAGCAGTTAAATTTTCTGATTTAGAAAAAACATCCAAGCAAGAGTTAATCGATTCGAAAATATTTATTCTAAATACAATTGGTATTTTATCAAAAGTCTATTCTTATGCAGATATTACCTATATTGGCGGAGGTTTTGGTGCAGGAATTCATAACACGTTAGAAGCTGTAACATTTGGAAATCCTGTCGTTTTTGGTCCTAAATACAAGAAATTTCAGGAAGCTGTGGATTTGATAGAAGTTGGCGGAGGATTTTCTATTGCTAATCGACATGAATTTGATACAATTATGAATCGTTTGATGAACGATGAAAATTTCCGAAAAGAAAGTGGAAAAAAAGCTAGAGATTTTGTTCAAAATTCACCAAATGCAACTAAAATTATTTTAGAATATTTAGATGATATTTGTAAATCTTAAAATTTTATCAATTTTTAACAAAAAAGGCACAGAAATTGTGAATCAAAAAAGCATTATTGATTTTTTTAAAGTGTAAATCAATCTTCTGTATGAATAAAACTTTACTTTTGAATTAAATATATAACTCAGACTTAAGTAATAAAAAAAATGAAAAAACTAATCTTAGGAATAGCACTTTTTGGTGGATTAAGTGCAGCAAACGCGCAAATTGATTTAGGAGTAAAAGGAGGTCTTAACTTTCCAACTTTATCTGGTGATTCTAGAAAAATTTACTCTGATAGTCAAGGAAATGGTTTAGGGACTAAATTAAGAACAGACTTTTATGTTGGTGGTTATGCAAACTACAAAATAACGGATCAAATTAGTTTTCAACCAGAACTTCTGTATTCTAAACAAGGAGCTGGATTAAAAACAAATGACAATTCAAAAGCTAAATTTGTAACACATAATATTAATATTCCTTTAATGGGACGTTATGAAATTATGGATGGTTTAAATGTTGAGTTTGGTCCGCAATTAGGATTTTTAGTTTCTGCTAAAATGAAAACTGAAGAAGGAAAAACAGATACTAAAATAAAAGCTACAGACAATTTCAAAACATTTGATTTTGGTTTAAACTTCGGAGCTGCATACAAAATTACTGATGAATTAGAAATTAATGCTCGTTTTACAAAAGGATTATCAAACATTAATGATTATTATCCGCAAACAGTTAATGACAATTACAAAATTACAAATACTTACTTTAGTATTGGTGTAGCATACAAATTAGCTGAAATGTAATTTATTTCGAATTTAAATATAGGAAGGAGCTTTTTTGCTCCTTTTTTTGTGCTTTATCGTTAAATAATTCTAAAAAAACTTTGTCATGTTAAATTAAATTCTATATTTGTAGTAGTGAAAATACAGTTGTAGATATGAAAGTTAAATTATCAAGAAGAGAAGAGGAAGTGATGGAAGTTATCTGGAGCGGAAAACAAGTTTTTGCGAAAGATATTATCGATTCTTATGACGATCCAAAACCTGCGAATACTACAATTTCTACCTTATTAAAGAGGATGCACGACAAAGGTTATATTGATTACGAGCAAATGGGAAACTCGCGTCGATATTATGCTTTGGTAAAAAAAGATGATTATTTTTCGAAAGAAGTAAAAGGAATGATTTCCAACTTTTTTAATAATTCGGCAACACAATTTGCTTCATTTTTTGCTAAATCGAACAATATGTCGGTCGAAGAATTAGAAAAATTACGTGACATAATTGACAATGAAATAGACCGTAAAAAGAAATAATCTATGGTTGCGTTTTTTATAAAATTTATTCTTTGTTCCGGATTTTTATATTCCTTTTATAAACTTTTTTTGGAACGTGAAAGCATGTATAAAATCAATCGATTTTATCTGTTGTTTTCGTTGATATTTTCGTTAATCGCGCCTTTGTACAAAATTGATTTGCCTATCACAGCGACAGAAACAAATATTTCGCCCGAATTATTGGCTTTTCTAATGCAAAATCCTAAATTGTTGCAACAAGAAAAAGGAATCAATTTTGGTGATATTTTGAATGTTATTTACATTTTGGTTGGCGTAATATTTCTTGTAAGATTTATCTACAATTTGTACGAATTGATGTTCAAAATTAAGACAGAAGAAAAGATCGAAGATCAAGAAATTACATACATTCTCGATTTAGATTCGAATCAACCATATAGTTTTTGGAAATATATTTTTATTCCGAAAAAGCAACTAAAAAGTTTACATCAAAATTTAATTGATCACGAAAAAGCGCATTGCATTCAGAAACATAGTTTGGATATTTTGTTGATCGAAATTTTTCAGATTCTTTTTTGGTTCAATCCGCTTATTTATTTCTATAAAAAATCAATCAAACTAAATCACGAGTTTTTGGCAGATGAATATGTTTTGAAAAGAAACTCAGATTTAAAAACTTATCAACATCAAATTTTAGATTGTATTGCAACGCAAAATCCATCTATGATGGCGAGTAATTTCAATTTTATTCTAACTAAAAAGCGCCTACTTATGATGACAAAAAATACATCAAAACGAAAAGTAAAAATTCTGTCTTTTGCTTCTTTGCCTTTTATATTGAGTGCATTTGTATTATTTTCTCAAAAATCTTTCGCACAAGAAGTTGAGAAAAAAGCTCAAAAAGTAGAACAAGTTTTGGAAAAACCTGTTCAATCGCAGGCCGAAATTCTTCTTGGACAAGCAACTACTTTAAGAGATTCGCTTCTCAAAACAGATCAAGTCAAAACGGCTACACCAATAGAAAAAGTGATTACCAAAGATGAGCTAAAAACGATTCTGAAAAGTAATCCGCAAAACAAAATTATCTTGAATGACGCAGGAGATATCATTCTGAATGATTCTATCAAAATAAAAGATATTGTCTTGAAAAAAGAGTTGGTTCCGACGATTTTATACGGAACGGATGGAAAAGTTTTGCAAAAAATTGATCCCAAAGAAATAGAAAAAGTTTTTGTAAAAAGTAATGAAGGTTTGATAGAAATTATCAAAAAAGATTCAAGTATCATCAAAATTTTTAATTCAGAAAAAGACATTCCGAATATTGATAAAAAAGTAAAAACAGCTAAAATGCCAACATTAAAAAATAATATTACGTTGAAAAATGGTTATTCTATTTATACAGATAAAAATGGTGTTGAGCATAAAATTATTAGTTCTGAAATTGATAAGGTTTATATTACAAATAATAAAAATGGTGAATTTGATTTATCCAAATCTCCTAAAACAATTACAAGTTTAAAAGTTAATAATATAAATAGTGATGATGTGAATATTACGATTCTTCCAAAGAATGGATATTCAGTAGAATATAAATTTACGGAATCTAATGAATCATTATCTAAACAATTAGATAAAAAGCGAACAGAGTTGAAGCTTGATGAGCAAAATACTAAAAAGCAAATAAAAGAAATCGAAATACTACAAAAAGGAGAGCGTAAAAAGAATAAAAGTTAGTACCTTTTTTACATTATTGTTATATCTTTACTCAAACTTTAAAATTTTACTTATATGAAAAAATGTTTATTTTTTATTCCATTATTAGCTTTCGCTATTAATACAAATGCTCAAACTAAATTTGGAGCTAAAGCAGGTCTTAATGTATCAAATTTATCTGGAGATAACCAAAATGCTGATGCAAAAGTAGGTTTTCATATTGGAGGTTATGCTAATATAAAATTTGCTGAGAAATTTGCGTTTCAACCTGAATTGTTATATTCAGCTCAAGGAGCTAAACAGTCAGGACAAATTTATGTTAATCAAGAAATTGGAAATGTTAATGCAGACGTGAAATATAAATTAGATTATATTAATGTTCCATTAATGATCAAATTCTATCCAACTCAAAATTTTAATATTGAAGCTGGACCTCAAGTTGGTTTCTTAGTTAATGCAAAAGCTAACGTTAAAACAACAGCTTTAGGACAAAAAATAGACACTGATCAAGACATGAAAGATTACTTAAAATCTACAGATTTTGGTTTAAACATTGGATTAGGATATGAGTTTTCAAATGGTCTTAATGCAGGAGCTCGTTACAATTTTGGACTTTCAAATATCTCTGATGAAAACGGTGGAGATATAAAAAATTCTGTATTTTCAGTTGGTTTAGGATATTCATTCTAATCATTCTTTTATAACATATTCTCAAAAAAAGGAAACTCGCACGAGTTTCCTTTTTTTTATACGTCATGTTTTGGCATTCTGATTTTCTATTTTTGAGAAGATTGTTTAACTTTCCTAAAAATTCAGAATTTGTTACAAGCAGGCGATTTCAAAATTTACAATGCTTCCGCTGGAGCAGGTAAAACTTACACATTGGTAAAGGAATTTCTTTCGTTGTTATTGACGAATGAAAGCGATTATCATTTCGAACATATTTTAGCCATTACGTTTACCAATAAAGCGGCTGGCGAAATGAAGGAACGTATTATCGAAACTTTAGAAGAAATTGCTAAAAATCCTAACCCAAAAGAAGATCGTTATATTCTCGAATTAGCTTCGGAACTGAATTTGAAGCCTGAAATCATCAAGACAAAAGCATACAATATTCTGATTGCAATTCTTCATAATTATTCTAAATTTTCGATTTCTACGATTGATAAATTTAATCTTCGATTGATGAAATCTTTTGCGCAAGATTTGGGTTTATCAATGAATTTTGATGTCGAAATGAATACAAATGAAATCATTAATGAATCCGTTGATTTGTTGTATTCAAAAATTGGTGAAGACGAAAAACTAACGCAAACAATGATCAAAATTGCGTTGGATAATATGGACGAAAATAAATCGTGGGATATTCGAAAAACGCTTTCTTCAGACACTTCAGACATTTCTAATGATCGTCATTTACAAGATTTAGAAAAGTTAAAAAACATTTCGTTAGACGAATTTATTCGTTATCGAAAAGTTATTTTTGATGATATAAAAACTTTGAAAGATGGCTTGATTACAATCGGAAATGAGTTTTTCGAATTGCTTGCAAACAAAGGAATTTCGGTAAATGAATTACCAGGAAAAAGTCGAGGAATTGCTGCTTTTTTCCAGAAATTAAAAAACTTTGATGGTTTTGGTTTGATTTTACCAACCGATGCGAATACAAAAGATATTTTGGAAGAAGGATATCTCTCGAAAGTGAAAGATGCAATTGCTGAATCTATTTTTCCTCAAGTGAAAGATTTGTTCGAAAAAGCTGCAAATATCAACGATCATTTACTTTTGTTAACCTCAATTCAGAAAAATATTTCATCAATTTCGTTGATTAATGAAGTTGAAAAATCATTGGATTCGATCAAAAAAGATTCGAATGTTTTGTTGATTAATGAATTCAACACCATTATCAGTAAAAATCTGCAACAACAACCTGCCAATTTTATTTACGAACGAATTGGTTCGCGCTACAATCATTATTTTATTGATGAATTTCAGGATACATCGACGTTACAATGGAATAATCTGAATCCGTTGGTGGAAAATGCACGCGCGCAATCTGACACAATTATGCTGGTTGGCGATGCAAAACAGTCTATTTATCGTTGGCGAGGTGGAAATCCTGCGCAAATGATTGATTTAATTGATCGAAAAGAGGAAGAAAATATAAAAGTTGAAGAGTTAGAAAAAAACTGGCGAAGCCACGAGAATATTATCCAATTTAACAATGAATTGTATTCGTTTATCGCACCACAACTCAATTTGCCGAGTTTTCAATATTTGTACGAAATCGGAAATAAACAATTGACCAATCATCAAAAAGATGGGTTTGTCAAAATAAACTTCATTGAGCAAGAAGGTCGTTCGAAAGATTTATTTAAAGAACAAAATTTAGAATTAGTTTTAAAAACGATAGAAGATTGTCGAGCAAATGGTTTTTCTTTAAATGATATTGCAATTTTGGTTCGTAGTAATGCGCAAGGGATTTTGTTAGCGAAATATTTGACCGAAAATAACTTGGTTGTAATTTCAAATGAAGCTTTGTTGTTAAAAAATTCTTTCGAAATTCAATTGATTGAATATTTGTTCAAAATCACATCAAATCCTCAAGACGAGCAATCGAAAATTCGTTTTTTGATGGTGGCTTATGAATTAGAATTATTCAAAACGGATGATTTAACAATCACAGTTGAAAAAGCTTTAAAAGGAGATTTGCCAAAGTTTTTAAAATTAACCAAATCAGTTGGGATAGATTTAGATTTTATTCAAGATCAAAACCTTTCGTTGTATGATTTTACAGAAAAAGCGATTCGAACTTTACATTTACAAGAGCGTTCGCCCGCTTATATTTTAAGTTTTTTGGATGTTATTTTAGAGTATTCATCGAAAAATGAATCAGATCTGAATTCATTTCTTGAGTTTTGGTCGACAATCAAAGATAAAGCGAGTATCAAAACGCCAAAAGGTGTCGATGCGATTCAGATTATGACGATTCACA
This sequence comes from Empedobacter sp. GD03865, assembly GCF_029840775.1. Taxonomy (NCBI): domain Bacteria; kingdom Pseudomonadati; phylum Bacteroidota; class Flavobacteriia; order Flavobacteriales; family Weeksellaceae; genus Empedobacter; species Empedobacter sp. GD03865. The sequence goes on along the minus strand of NZ_JAOCDF010000004.1, from coordinate 3,846 downwards.
AATCAAAAGGCTTGGAATTTCCAGTTGTAATTTTGCCGTTTTTAGATTGGCAAAGTAAGAATTCTAAAATTTGGATTCCATTACAAAAAGATGAAGAAAATCCGTTCGAAACATTTTATGTTGGAATTAATAATGAATTAAAATCAATCAAAAACGAAGCGATAAAATCGAAGATTGACGAAGAAGAAAATTTGGTTCAATTGGATGAAATTAATACACTTTATGTTGCAACAACGCGTGCAAAAGAGCAATTGTATATGATAGCGCTAAAACCGAAAGAATCTTCGAAATCAAAAAATATTGCAAATTATTTACACGAGTTTGTTTCGTATAAAGGTTTTTCTGAGGATGAAATTATTTTGAAAGGTTCTCCTGAACGAATTTCAACTCCAAAAATCATAGAAAATTCTTCGGCTGAATTAAAAATTTATTCTTCGGATTGGAATACGCGTTTAGTGATTAATACGAATTCGGAAAAGGCGCAAGAAAAGTTAAAATTCACCGAATTTGGAAATACAGTTCATAACATTTTATCGCAAATTGTTACACAAAATGATTTACCAAAAATCATCGAAAGTGAAAAACAACGTGGTACAATTTCAGTCGAAAATGTAGAACATCTGCAAAAAACCTTGCAAAATTTATTACAAGATGCTAAATTAGTTCCATATTTTGCTGAAGGTTTAACGGTTTTGAATGAGCGCGATTTTATTGATGAAAATGGACAAATTTTCAGAGCCGATCGTGTGGTAATTGATGCAGAAAATAATTGTTCGATTATCGATTATAAAACTGGTCAACCCGATTTAGATCATCATTTTCAAGTGAATAGATATGCCAATTTTTTTAGAAATTTAGGTTATAATATTCAGACCAAAATCTTGATTTATATTGATGATGAACAGCAAAAAATAAATGTTGTAGAGGTATTTTGATGAATGAAAATGTAAAATTAAAATTAGCGAGTTTACCCGAAACGCCTGGTGTTTATCAGTATTATAACAAAAAAGGAGATTTGTTATACATTGGCAAAGCGAAAAACTTGAAGCGTCGCGTGAATTCGTATTTCAATAAACAACACGATTCAAAACGTTTGCGTGTTTTGGTGAGTAATATTGATAACATCGAAACCATCAACGTAAATTCTGAATATGACGCGTTGTTGTTGGAAAATAATTTGATTAAAGAACATCAACCGCGATATAATATCCTGTTAAGAGATGACAAAACCTATCCTTGGATTTGTATCAAAAATGAACGATTTCCGCGAATTTTTTCAACTCGCAATGTAATCAAAGATGGTTCGGAATATTTTGGACCATATTCTAACGGAAAAGCGATGAAAGTTTTGTTAGGTTTGATCAAAGAATTGTATCAACTAAGAACATGTTCGTACGATTTGAGCGAGAAAAATATTGAAAATCATAAATTCAAAGTTTGTTTAGAATATCATATTGGCAATTGTCTTGGTCCTTGTGAAGCTTATCAAACCGAAGAAGAATACAACGAACAAATTTCGGCAATTCGTAATATTATCAAAGGAGAATTTAACGAAGCAAAACAATATTTGGTCAATCAAATGACGAAATATGCATCGGATTTGAAGTTTGAAAAAGCGCAAATGATTAAAGAAAAAATTGAAGCGTTGCAGAATTATCAATCTCGATCTACAATTGTTTCGCCAACGATTACCAATGTTGATGTTTTTTCGATTACGTCAGACGAAGAATATGCGTATGTCAATTTCATGAAAATTTATCACGGTGCTATTATACAGTCGCATACAGAGGAATGGAAAAAGAAATTGGATGAAACGGACGAAGATTTATTGGAGCGCGCAATTATTGATTTTTCAGATCGATTTAATTTAACTTCGAAAGAAATTTATGTTCCGTTTGAATTGAGTTTAGAAATTCCGTTCAGAAAAATTACAGTTCCAAAAATTGGCGATAAAAAACATATTGTCGATTTATCATTAAAAAATACTCGAATTTATCGTTTAGAACAGCTTAAACAAACTAAAATCGTCGATCCTGATCGTCATACAAATCGTATCATGAATCAGATGAAAGTTGATTTACGTTTACCTGCAGAACCTCGACATATAGAAGGTTTTGATAACTCTAACATTCAAGGAACGAATCCTGTTTCGGCTTGTGTGGTGTTCAAAAATGGAAAACCAAGCAAAAAAGATTATCGTATTTTCAATGTTAAAACTGTAGAAGGGCCAAATGATTTTGCAACTATGGAAGAAGTGATTGAAAGACGATATTCAAGAGTTTTGGCTGAAGGAGAATCTTTGCCTCAATTAATTTTGATTGATGGTGGAAAAGGACAATTAAGTTCTGCTCTAAAATCGATTGATCGTTTAGGGTTACGTGGAAAAGTTTCCGTGATTGGAATTGCGAAACGTTTGGAAGAAATTTATTATCCAGACGATCCTTATCCGTTATATTTGGACAAAAATTCTGAAACCTTAAAAGTGCTTCAACATGTGCGAGATGAATCGCATCGATTTGGAATTACGCGTCACCGAAATCGTCGAAGTAAAAACGCTTATAATTCGGTTTTGGAAGAAATAGAAGGTGTCGGTCCGCAAACAATTAAAGAATTATTAACAAAATTTAAATCGGTCGAACGAATAAAAAATGCATCTTTGTTAGAATTAACCGATTGTATAGGAAAATCTAAAGCAAAAAAAATAAAAGATTATTTTTCGAATGATGAAAAATCTACTAATTGACAGAGATTTAACGTCTCTTTTGAACAATCCAAAGTTACAAGCTACTTTGGCAATTGTTCCTATCACTTTATTTATACTTGGCTTGTTAAGTTATTTTGGAATTTTTTATTCGATGTTTAGCACGCTCGATGCGCAGCTAGGACATTTAGGAAGTTCTAAATCACTATTGAGTGCCTTATTAGGAAATCTTATCATTTTTATCTTTTTGGTATTGATGAGTTTTTTCACTGGTGTGATTTCTTTTGTTTACTTTATTGTGCATGCTTTAAAGAATCCAAATTTGATAAAAAGTGATGATCGTTTGGTCTGGATTACGATTATTATTTTTGGAAATGGAATAGGAATTTTTGTCTATTGGCTAACTCAAATCAAGCGAAAAAAGCCTCGTCCAATTATTGATTTATACACAGACGATATCTAAAAATATAAACTGTTTTACTAAATTGTAAAGCAGTTTTTTTATGAATTATTTCAAAAATTTGTACCTTTTAACTACAAATCAAAACAACATGAAAATAGTAGAATTATTAGCAAAAGAATTGCAAAACGAGTATCAAATTACCAAAGAATTTATTGCAAGATTTCCTGAGGATAAAACGACATACAAACCTCATGAAAAAAGTATGGATATTACAACTTTAACAAATCATGTGGTTGAAATATTTGCTTGGCCAGCTTTGATCTTAACAACTGATAAATTAGATTTTGCAGCAGGGGATTACAAACCGACAAAATTTACCTCTATTGAAGATTTACAACAAAAATTGGATGATGATTATGAATTAGGAAAAGCGGCGTTAGAGAATGTGAACGAAGATCATTTATCAAAAAGATGGCAAGTTACAGAAGGAGAAACTGTTTTTGCAGATTTTACAAAATATGAAGCAATTCGTCATGCTTTAAATCAAATTACACATCACCGCGCTCAATTGGGAGTTTTTTATCGCTTACTTGGAATAGATTTACCTTCGAGTTATGGACCAAGTGCTGATTCTCAAAAGTTTTAAAAAATAAAAAAGACCTCTAATAGAGGTCTTAAAATCATAATTAGTGTTAATTGTATTACTGATCAGTAATATTATTATCTCAAAAATATAACATAT